>JBEKTJ010000005.1:0-73647 GCA_049516155.1 Bryobacteraceae bacterium | reverse complement strand
TCTGGCGATCTTGTTCGTGCTGTTGCTGCCGCTCGATCCCGGTCCGGGTATGACCCTAAGACTGGTGGCGCTGGCCCTCGGTCACCATTCGTCGGTGTTGCTCGAATTGCCGCAACAGCGCTGGCGTTTCACCGGCGGGCGCCTCTTGCCTGTGGGCGCTCTGCAGGCGGTGGGCGGAATGGCGCTCGGCTTTCTGGAATATCAGCGGGGATTGGTTGTATTGGTTGCGGCGGCGGTGGGTTATCTCGCGTCGCTTCGTTATTACGGCGGGCGCTGGGAGCGCCGGGCCGTCTGATTCGACTATGATCGAGATGTACATCCCCACCTACGGAGCAGAAAGGGAGTCGAGATGAAGAAGAGGAAACTAACCGCAGGCCACCGAATGATAGAAAGCGCCAAACAGGCGGTGGCTTTCGCTCAAGGCAAAGAAAACCACGGCTGTGACGTACACGTTCCGGGCGCAGGGGTGAACGCGCCATCGCCTACCATGAAAAGATGCTTGTGCTAGCCTCCCGCTCTCCGCGCCGCCGCGACATCCTCCAACAAGCGGGCATCCCCTTCGTGGTCCGGCCCATCGAGGTGGACGAGACGCCGCTCCCTGGCGAGCGCGCCCGCGACTACGTCACACGCATTGCGCGCGAAAAGGCCAACGCCGCCGCGGGGCTCAGGGCGGATGGCGAGATCATTCTGACCGCCGACACCACGGTAGCGATCCACGGCGAGATACTGGGCAAACCACTGGACGCCGCCGACGCCCGCCGCATGCTGCGAATGCTTTCCGGCCAGCGGCACGAAGTGCTGACGGGCATCTGCCTGCGATCGGCCAGTCGCGTCACCGAAGACTGTGCGGAGACCAGCGTGTGGTTCGCGCCGCTTTCTCCCCAGGAGATCGACGACTACGCCGCCAGCGGCGAGCCTATGGATAAAGCCGGAGCGTATGCCATCCAGGGTCTGGCATCCAGGTTCATCCAACGCATCGAGGGGTGCTACTTCAACGTGATGGGACTGCCGGTGGCGCTGGTGTACCGGCATTTGCGGGAGATGTAAGGCCCTCCGCGCACGGAACAAATCGCGGTGGCCCTGCGTTTATCCTCCAATAAGGAGTACCCATTGCAGTTTTTCTGGCAAGATCTTCGCTACGGCTTCCGGACACTGCTGCGGAATCCGGGCTTTTGCGCGGTCGCCATCCTGGCGCTGGCCTTGGGAATCGGCCCCAACACCGCAATCTTCACCATGGTAAATGCAGTGTTGCTGAAGCCGCTGCCGGTTCCCGAGCCCGACCGCGTGGTCATGATCTGGGGGACCCTGCTGAAGTCCGGCTTCGACCAAATGCCCGTAAGCGCGGCGGATTTCCTCGAATGGCAGAAGCAGGCCCGTTCGTTCGACCGGATGTCGGCGGCCTTCGCCATTCCGGAGTACGGCCTGAATGTGAGCGGCGCGGGCGATCCCGAACGTGTGCCGGCGGCCTTGGCATCCAAGGAGTTTCTGGCCGCGCTCGGCATCAAGCCCATTGTGGGCCGCAATTTTCTGCCTGAAGAAGACCGTCCCGGCGGGCCGCCTGCCGTGCTCATCAGCCACGCCTTATGGCAGCGCCGCTTTCATTCCGATCCCGCTACGGTTGGCCGAACGCTGACGGTGGATGGCATCCCCCGCACCGTCGTCGGCGTGGTCCCGCACGAACTCGGCGAAATGGTGGCGGCGGATCTGTGGCTGCCGACCGCTATCGACCCGAATAACCCTGAGCGCGGAAATCATAACTACGGCGTCGTGGCGCGGCTGAAGCCCGGTGTAACCGTGGCGCAGGCGCGCGCGGAGATGACCGTGATCGCGCAGCGCCTGGAGCGGGCGTATCCGGCCTCCAACACCGGTTGGGGCATCACCCTGTTTCCCATGGCGGAGATGTTCACCGGGCGCATCCGTCCAGTGCTGCTGATTCTGCTGGGTGCTGTCGGCCTGCTGCTATTGATTGCCTGCGCCAACCTCGCCAACCTGCTGCTGGCGCGCGCGGCTACGCGGGAAAGGGAGATCGCCATTCGCGGCGCGCTGGGAGCCGGACGCGGCCGCATCATCGGCCAACTGCTCACGGAAAGCCTGGTGCTGGCCTTGGCCGGCGGAGCGCTGGGTTTGGCCTTGGCGGCGTGGGGCGTGCGCCTGATGCGAGGCGTGGTCCCCGACATGTTCCCCATGCTGCAACATATGCGCGTGGACGTGCCGGTACTGGCTTTCACCCTAGGCGTCTCGATTTTGACAGGTCTGCTGTTCGGCCTTGTTCCCGCCTGGAGATCTTCGCGCGCGGACCTGAACACCACGCTTAAGGAAGCCGCCGGGCGTTCGGAAAGCGCCGGCGGATCGCATCGCATCCGCGGTTTCTTGCTGGCATCCGAGGTGGCTTTGGCGGTGCTGCTGTCGGTGAGCGCGTGCTTGCTGCTGCGCAGCTTCATGCGGGTGATGGAAGTGAACCCGGGCGTGCTTACCGCCAATATCCTGACCATGAACCTGAGTCTGCCCGAGGTGAAATACAACACGCCACTGAAGCGCGCCACCTTCTACAAGGACCTGATCGAACGCATCGACACGCTGCCCGGTGTGCATTCCGCGGGCGCGGTCGGGTTTCTGCCGCTGCGCGTCTCGATCCTCTCGTTTCGCATCTGGGTAAACAGTTTTACAATCGAAGGCCGGCCACCGGTTCCGCCGGACCAGCAGCCGCAGGCGGATTACCGCACGGCCACGCCTGGTTACTTCACCACCATGGGTATCGCACTGCGGCGAGGCCGGCTGTTCGACCTGCACGACGACCTCGATTCTAAGCGCGTCGCGCTAGTGAATGAAGCCATGGTGCGGAAGCACTTCGCGCACCAGAACCCGCTGGGTCAGCACATTGTCACGGGCGGGCGCATGGAAATCGTAGGAGTGGTGGCAGATGCCAAACTTTACGGTCTGGACGCGCCGGTGGATCCCGCCATTTATGTACCGCACGCGCAGCACCCCGACGCGTCCTCCATGGCCGTGGTGGTGCGAACCGAAGCCGATCCGGCCGCCATGGCATCCACGGTTCGGCGCGAGATCCTGAAGCTGGATCCCGAGCAGCCCATCTCCAATGTGCGCACCATGGCGACGGTGCTCTCGGATTCGCTGATGCTGCGCCGCGTATCGATGCTGCTGCTCACTATATTTGCCGCGCTCGCGCTTACGCTGGCCACTGTCGGGATCTACGGACTGACGGCTTATTCGGTAAGCCGGCGCACCCACGAGATCGGATTACGCGTGGCGCTGGGAGCAAACGGTTCGCAAATTCTGCGCCTGGTAGTAGGCCGCGGGCTCGCCTTGTCACTGATCGGCGCGGGCATCGGCGTAGCGGCCGCATTCGAGTTGACGCGCTTCTTGTCGGGCATGCTCTACGGGGTCGCCGCCACCGATCCGTTCGTATTCGCCGCCGTCCCGTTGCTGCTGATCGCGGTTTCGTTGCTGGCCAGCTATGTTCCGGCACGCAAGGCCACCCGCATTGATCCGCTGGTGGCCCTGAGATATGAGTAGCACGAGGGGGCGTGGTTCACTTGCCCAGAAGCAATCCGTAATATCGGCCCATCCAATAAGGCAGCAGAAACGCGGCGCCATCGTCTTCGCCGCGGCCATCCGAGCCGCCATCGATATCGAATGGATTTGAATTCCACTTCATAACCGGCCGCTCGTCGGGAGGCAACAGAGTAGTGGCCTGCCGCCGTTGAAACCGGTCGGCTTCAAGGTCCATCGACACATCTTTGCGATTAGAGTTCGTGACCGTCCATTCAATAGTATCCGCCGGCATTCGGTAGAGGGTACGAACCGCGCTCGCCATGTCTACAGGGGCGCCGGGCCGCGCAACTGCGTAAATGAAATCCCAAAGAGGGCTCTCTTCCCGAACCATGTTTTCCCACCACCCATCCAAAGCCGTACGGTAGTAACGGTCTAGCAACTCCGGGTCCGTCTCATACCGGAGAAGATTATAGAAGGACAACATGGCCAATTCTTCGTCGGAGTAATTGACCTCTTCGCGCAGTTCTTTGTAACGCGTGGCGAGCTTGGCGTATCCCAAATCCAACGCCACCTTGCGATATTCCTTTGCGTAGCGGGTATTCCCGGTGATGTGCGCGGCGGTCTTCAGCAAGCTCAGCAGTTCCATGCTGTTCAGGGCGCTATCGGAAGGTTCCTGCTGGAAATAAGTCTGCGACCACCGCCCCCACGTTGTTGGTTTGCCTGTAACATCGATCAGATAATAGCCGTGATCTGTAATGTGGTCCATGATTCTTGCGGCTGTCTCCGCGATGCGCTTTTTCAACTCCCCGTCCAGCAACAAATCGGTAGCCACCCCATACAAGAAGAAGTGGCCCACGATTTCATCCGAACTGGTGTCGCCTTTCCAATAGTATCGGCCGTCCGGCGTCCAGTGCCATTCGCCGCCCTCGGGCATGGGTTCCCCTTTGCGGATATACGACCGCGCCGGGAAGCCGCGTTTGCCGGCGACTTCCTCCAGGAAAAGCACCGCTTCGGTAGACCTTGCAGCATTCGCCAGCGCCTCTGGGGATCGGGTTACTGCGTAACGGAAGCACTCCGCCGTGGCGTACATGGAGGTCCACAAGCCATCGTTGTCGTCGTCCCGCGTCTGGTTGGTCGAGACGTCTCCCGGCACCCGCAGATTCGACGGCGAAACCAGACCGTGCCGGTCATGCCGGGCGCGTATGCGCTCTTCAAAGAGCGCGGCCTTCGCGGCCATGGTCATGCTCCGCAGTTCGATGTGCGACACTCCGGTTTTGGTGCGTATCCACATGCCGGCGGCTTGGTCGGCGGCGAGTTGCCGCACATCATCGTCCGGCAGGTATCGCTTTCCGGCGAAGTATTGATTGCGATCGCGGGTTGGAGCCTTCGGGTCGATGCGAGTCACTCCATGTGCCGAACCGGACCACACGGCGCCATCGGATGCTACCGCACGGGGCCCTGCGCCGGGTCGGTTCAGCCTAGGTGGGACCCGCGGGTCATCCAGCGAGTAGAACGTGCGAAATTTTTGCGGCTGTGCGGTCAGCCTGACTGGATCGGCGCCTTGGCACACAGCCGCAAGGGCGATCAAGCCCAGTGCATTGTATTGCAGCCCCCTCACGGCGCCTTCGGATATTTGACAAACCAGTTCAGCAAGCGTCTTGCCCCCCCATCTGGCTTCGCTCCGTATTCGTTAACGCTTCTGCGCCAGAGGGCATGCACCATCAAAATGCGAGGATAGCACGGGGATCGATAGGGGCTTTTGCTTGGGGCAGAGGGCCCGGCGAGGCCGCGGAGCCCAGGCTCTTGATCCGATCCACCAAGACCACGCCTGCTACGCCACGGCCGCTCCAAACGCACCCGGAAAAGGTATCGTTCGTTTCGCGCAACCACCGGCCCCGATCAACCATCCATGTACTAAGAGTTACAATGATCAGACGAGTCATCGGACACCGAACTTACCTCCGCGCTGCCGCCCTGCTGGCCATTTGGCCGCTGTCGGCGGCGTCCGTAGCGGACCTCGATCAAGCCCGCAAACTCTACCAACTCACGGACTACGATACATCGCTCAAGATCCTGGAGGCGATTCAGCCCAAGGACGGCGCGGTCTTCGAGTTGATCGGCCGCAACCACTACATGCAGGGCGAGTACAAGAAAGCCACCGAGATTCTGGAGAAGGCCGTGGCGGCCGAACCTGCCAACTCCGGATATGAATTATGGTTGGGCCGGGCATATGGCAGGCGGGCGGAGACTGCCAGCCCCTTTTCTGCGCCGGCGAATGCCAAGAAAGCGCGGGAACATTTTGAGAAGGCCGTGCAACTCGACCCGCGCAACCTGGACGCCCTCAGCGACCTCTTCGAGTACTACCTGGAAGCGCCCGGTTTCCTGGGTGGCGGGTTGGACAAGGCCGTGGGGATTGCGGACCAAATGACTGTCCTGGACCCGGCCGAGGGGCAATGGGCGCAGGCTCGCCTAGCCGAGAAGAAAAAGGAATTCGGCGCCGCGGAAGACCATCTGCAGCGCGCCGCGGAGATGGCGCCGCACGAAGCCAAGCGATTAATCGATCTGGCCAGGTTCCAGGCGAAGCAAGGGCGCTATCAGGAAAGCGATCAGAGTTTCCGGAAGGCGGAGAAGATCGCCCCCAATAGCCCGCAAGTGATGTATGCGCGCGCGGACACGTACATCGAACAAGGCCGTAATCTGGCCGTTGCGCGCAAGCTGCTGCAGCGCTATCTGCAGGCCCAACTGTCGCCCGACGACCCCCCGCGGGCCGAGGCTGAAAAACTCCTGAAAAAGGCTTCGGGCGGTTAGTCCATGTTTCTGGGCGAAGGCCTCGATTTCAGCGTTAAGGCTCTCAAGGCGAACCCGGTCCGATCGGTTCTCACCGGACTCGGCATGGTCATCGGGACCGCTTCCGTCATTCTGGTGGTGACCATTTCTCTCACCAGCCGCGATTACATCCTGGAACAAATTGAAGGTGTCGGATCGAACATGATCTTCGCCTATTACGAGGCCGGCACCCAGAACGACGCGCAGGCCGACGCCGATTTTGTAAAGATGGCCGACGTCGATGCCGTACGTGAACGGCTGGCGGACCGTATCGTCGCCGCCACTGGCATCTCCACCAGCCACGACCGCATATTGATCGGGGGCAAGGAGCGCGACGTGCGCATCAATGGCTCCGATCCGGATTACAAGACGGTGCGGAACCTGATCGTCACGTCAGGGCGATTCCTGGATGCGGGCGATGTAGCTCTGCGGCAGAAGGTCGCCATGCTGACCGACAAACTGGCGGAGCGGCTTTACGGCACGCGCGCGGGCGCGCTGGGTCAGATTGTAAAGGTACACGGACTGCAATTCACCGTAATCGGCACGTTCAAAGAGCGGGTCGAGAGCTTCGGGCAATCGGAATTGACGCAGGATACCATGCTGATTCCGTTTACAGTGCTGCGCTATTTCACGCCGGTGGAGCGCATCGATCCGATGTATGTGCAGGTCCGTTCGCCCGACGATGTCGATGCCGTGACCCAGTCGGTGAAGCAGATTCTGGAGGCGCGGCACAGGCAGGGGGCCAGCTATCACGTGGAGAATCTGACGGCGATTCTAAGCGCGGCCAAGAGCATCGCGCTGATTTTGAGCCTGGTTCTGGTGCTGGTTTCGGCCATCGCACTGGCGATTTCCGGAATCGGCATCATGAACATCATGCTGGTCACGGTGACCGAGCGGACGCGCGAGATCGGCCTGCGCATGGCGGTGGGCGCCTCGCGCCGCGAGATCCTGATCCAGTTCCTCACCGAGGCTGTGCTGGTGAGCCTGTCCGGCGGAAGCATCGGGATTTTGGTGGGCGTGGCGATTCCATTGAGCGTGCGGTTTTTCGTGGACAACGTGCGAATTCCCATCTCGACCATGGCCATCGCGATTGCGTTCGGTGTGTCGATGATGGTGGGGCTGATTTTTGGAATATTGCCGGCTAACCGCGCGGCGAAGCTGAACCCCACCGAGGCCCTGCGGTATGAATAAGGACAAGACCGGATACCGTGCTACCATGGTCGGGAATCCGTTCAGGATGCGATCGGTTTGGGCCCGCAGCGACGAACAGATCCCTCCACCAAAGCGAAAGATAGGAGCAGACGCACAGACATGAAGATTGGAGTGTTGGGAGGCGACGGTTATTGCGGCTGGGCCACGGCCCTTTACTTGTCGTCGAAAGGACATGAGGTTGCGATTGTCGATAATTTCTCGCGCCGCCAATGGGACCATGAGCTGGGGGTGGAAACCCTGACTCCGATCCGCCCGCTGGCGGAGAGATTGAAGGTCTGGCGCCAACACACCGGCCGGAACGTCGAGTTGTTCACCGGGGACGTGACCGACTACGACTTCCTCTCTTCCACGATTCAGGCTTTTGAGCCCGAGGCCGTGATCCATTTCGCGGAACAGCGCTCTGCGCCCTATTCCATGATCGACCGCAAACACGCAGCTTTCACTCAGGTGAACAATGTGGTGGGCACTCTGAACCTGCTGTTTGCGCTACGGGAGTATCAGCCGGAGTGCCACCTCGTAAAGCTCGGGACCATGGGCGAGTACGGCACACCCAACATCGATATCGAGGAAGGCTACATCAATATCGAACACAACGGACGTCGCGATGTGCTGCCGTTCCCCAAACAGCCAGGCTCTTTCTATCACCTCTCTAAGGTCCACGACAGCCACAACATCATGTTTTGCTGCCGGATCTGGGGGCTGCGCGCAACGGACCTGAACCAGGGCGTGGTTTATGGGACGATCACCGACGAGGTTTCGATTGACGAAGCGCTGATCAACCGCTTCGATTACGACGAGGTTTTTGGCACGGTGTTAAACCGATTCTGCGTGCAGGCCGCCGTGGGATATCCGCTTACGGTTTACGGCAAGGGCGGACAGACGCGCGGCTATCTGGATCTGCGCGATACCGTGCGTTGCGTTGAGTTGGCGTGTCTGACGCCGGCTAAGCCCGGCGAATGCCGCGTGTTCAATCAATTTACAGAGCAGTTCAAAGTGATGGAACTGGCGCGCATGGTGCAGGTCGCTGGAAAGAAGTTGGGACTCACGGTGGACATCGAGCACCTGCCTGCGCCGCGCGTGGAAGCCGAGGAACACTATTACAACGCCAAGCACTCCAAGTTGATCGATCTGGGGCTGCAGCCGCACCTTTTGTCCGAGTCGCTGTTGGATTCGCTGATGAATATCGCGGTGAAGTACCGGGATCGCATCGATGAATCTTTCTTCTTGCCGCAGGTGAATTGGCGGAACGCGCGCAACGACCGCAAACGCAACCAGCGCCGCGTCGCGACGTTTTCGTAGGGCGGGTAATCCTGCCCGCAGCCGCCTCTCAGTCGGCCAGCGCCGGCTAATAATCGATACCCCGAAAATCGGCGCCAAACCAGGCCGATTGAGCATTGATGACGCCCCAAAGAAACCTTCATCTGCGGACCTATTTGCTGATTGCTTTGATGACAATTGCCGGCCCGCTGGGCAACGTCCTGCTCGGCAACGGGATGAAGCATATTGGGGAGCTTTCTGTTTGGCCCCTCTCGGACCTGTTTCACACCGGGCTGAAGATCTTTGCCTCCGGGACGGTTTGGTTGGGAATTGCGTCGCTCATCGCATTTTTCGTGGCGTATATGCTGGCGCTTTCTTTGGCGGATTATAGTTTCGTACAACCGGCTTCTTCTCTTGCTTACGGTGTGGTCGCGCTGCTCGGACACATTATGCTGGGCGAACGTGTATCTCCCTTGCGGTGGGCCGGTATCGCGGTTATTTGTTTGGGAGTCTTTGTCGTCGGGCGCACGAATCCTCGAACCACGGAGCGGCTCTAAAATGCGGGATTACGTTTTGTTCGCTCTGATCGTTGTCGCGGGAACCGGCGGCGAACTGTGCGTCTCCCGCGCGATGAAGGTTGCCGGTGAAGTCGCCAGTTTCCGTCCGGCCGCTATCGCCAAGGTGATCGCGAGGGCCTTGCGCGTCCCCTGGATGTGGCTGGGGCTCGGAATGATGGCGGCGGCCTTTTTCGCTTTATTGGGCGCCCTGGCCATCTACAACGTGAGTTTCGTGGTCCCGGTGACCGCGCTGAGCTACGTTGCCGGAGCTCTTGGGGGCGTGACCTTCCTACGCGAGCGGGTGAGTTCGCATCGCTGGCTTGGGGTTCTGTTGGTGGCGATAGGCGTGACCCTGGTTTTCCTGGGCCAAAACTGACGGGGCAGGCGCACTTGCCGTTCTACTCGCGGCCCTCGCGCCGCTGCGCCACGGCCACACCCCGCGGCGTCGAAAGCAGGACGGCGGAGATGAGACCTTCTTTTTCCAGCCGCAGGACGGCCTCGCGCACGATCTTGAAGTGCGAACTGGCATCGTGGATCACCAGCAGGCCGTGCGGGTCCACCTGCGGCAGCAACCGGCGTATCTCCGCTTCGCGGTTCGCCATATGGCTATCGCTGTAGAGCAGGTCGATGGTCCCCTCGATGTTGGTCTCCAGACTTGACTCCTGCCGGGACTCGATCCAGGCGGCCAGCCCCGATGCCGCGAACCGTTCCGCGGCTCTGGCGCGGATAGCTGGATCGGACTCGATCGTGACGACCTTGCCGAAACCGTTTTCCTTCACGCCTTCCGCGAGCTTTACCGTGCCATGGCCAAGGAAAGTGCCGGTTTCAACCACCAGCTTCGGTTTCACAGTTGTGACCAGTGTCTTCAGGAAATCCAGAACCTCTACTTCCGTAGTTTGCGAGTCGAGCATTCTCCACAACTCCGGCCGTGGACATTCCGGCGTGGCCGGAGTGTACTCGGCCTGGGTGAACTGCTCCTCCGATCGGACGCGCTCCAGTATCCGCAACCCTTCATACTTTTTCATGAATGGCAACACGACGGCGGCCACCAGCACGCCGCCCGCTAGCAGCGGGGGAAGTGCCCACAGCACTGGGTGCGTCGGCTGGGCTTGGCCCGCATGCGGAACGGCAGCGAGCAGGATTCCCGCGGCGCCCGCAAAAATGAGCCATTCGCCAAATAGCAGCCCAATGGGGCGCTGAAACTGAATCTGCTTACGGCCTTCGGTCCAAAAAACCGGGAATAAAGCCAGGCAGAGGGCCATACCCAGCAGGATCGGGGAGCGCAAGGGCAATACGCCGCGGGCCACGGCTTCAGGGTACAAACCCGCTAGCGCCGCCGCCGCAAATCCAGCCGTCAAAGCGGGAGGCAGAAGGTCTATGATGGCCAGCGCGGGCAGTCGGAATAAATCAGTTGGAGCAAGCCGCCTGCGATGGGAATCCAGCGCCAGAATCGAGAGAAAACTGGCGGTCCCAAGAAGGGCGGCCACGGCGAATAACGATAAGCTCATGAAGCCTTAGCATATCCCGGTGCATTGCGATGTGCCACCAAGGCCACCAGATCGTTTTTGGCGCAGGCAACCTGCGCAATTCACCTAATTTTGCTGGGCCTCGCGGAGAGGTTCTTGCGCGCGAATCTTGCGCCGCGATACGACGGCGTAGGCAGTGAGTATCACGACTTCGGGCTCGATTGGCTGGCGATAACCTAGTTCCGGATGCGTCAGGTAGTAGACGATCAAGAAAGTACCGGGAATGAGCGCATAGAAAATTCCGATTTCAGGCCATTCGCGAAAGGCGTTGCGCAATCCCGCCAGCGCGAGCCACGTGAACGACGTGCAAAAAAAGATGTTGACCGGGTCCAATGGCTCCTCACGCAGGTATTCAGGCTGAAAACTCCAAAAACCGGTCCACATGAAAACGATCCGGCGAGCGCAACGCCAGATATAGGTTCCCGGGTGGCTCTGAATGAAGCTGAGCGCTTCCAGCCGTTTTTCCGCCATATAATCCTGCTCGCCGACGCGTTGAAATTCGACCGCCTGAGCCGGGCTGCCTGCGGGGTGCACGGCCCCGTTCCACCAATGCCTGGCGTTTCCGGCATTTCCTATGGAAACTTCCATCCAGAAGTTGTCCTTCAAGAAAACGAACCGATGAAAGGTTCGATAGTTCCGAATTAGCCAGGGGGTAATCGTGACGAGTAAGCCGAGAATGGCGACACCTAAGCCTGTTAGGAGCCTTCTCCAATCGCTTGCGCGCTTGCGGAGGCGGTAGCAAACCCATCCGGCGACAAAAGGCAAGACGCCTAGGACCACGGGCGAAGTGAGCGCGGCCAGGCCTGAGAGGAAGCCAAACCCCGCCCATACACGGAGAGAAGTCGCGCTCTCCAGATGCAACGCTACGAGAATCAAAAGGGTAAATAGCAGACAGAGCATACTGTGATACCACATGGAATCGGCCGAATAGTATACGGCGTACGGGTAAAATGCCCAAATCCACGCCGCGTATTCAGCCGCCAGATCCCCCAGAGTCTTCTTGGCCACGAAAAACAAGGGTAGGCAGGTGAGCGCCGAGAAAAGACTGTTGAGCGCCAGCACCGAAAGGGCCGCGGCCTCTGTCTTAATTCCTAAAAGGCAGAATATACCGGCAAAAAGGTAAGGAAACACCGGCGTGATCAGAGCAGTCGGCCCGGTTTGTCCCCAATAAGGATTTCCAAATCCATGCCCTGTGGCGCGCGACCATCCCCATCTCATAGCCAAACTCCCAATGGTCGCGTCCGGGTTCTAAGAAGTCTCGATACACGAAGGCTACGACCAGAAGGCGAACCATCAGGGCCGTCAGAACAGCGTAGCGCAGAGTCGGCGCCCAACGACGGCTCCGGGTGGCACTCGATGCGCGGCTAACGGGTGCTTCTCTCTTAGGTCCCAACAGTCTCAGGTGCATGCCCAAGAAAGAAGTCTACCGCACCGGCCCTTCGAGCGGAAGGCCGCCGTTCTCTACATCGCAAGTGCGGCTACCCGGAGTCTCAAGCCGGCATTTACGTGCTAAAGCCGGCTTTGAGACAACCGTCCGGTTTCCCGGAAGCTATCCCCTAATTGTACTGGTACGAGATGTTGGTGTTGGCGTCATCCTGATAAACGAGATACAACTGATTTGATGCGGTGTCCACCGTTAGGGACGGGGTCCATCGCATCTGAGTCGACATGGTGGTTGGCCCCGACCACGACGACCCGTTGCTGCTGTAGGCGTATTTGAGGTATTGCGACGACTGGTAGTCCTGACCGAAGGCATAGAGGTAGGTGCCGTATTGGACCAGTCCTATCGAGGCATATCCGCCGCTGTGATTATTGTTTCCCCACACGATGGTTGACACCTCATAAAAGCTGAGGGTAAATATATCTCCCACATACGCCACGCTTGGGGCTCCCGCGGCTTTGAGAAACCCAAGGTAGGGCGCGCCGTTGTAGAGCGTGAGTGCGGGGCGGCTCTCCGTCGCGTACGGCGATACCCGCTGAGAATAAACCGGGCTTTCGCCGGGAATCACGCTGTACGAGTAAACATAGTTGCTATTTCCAACGAGGACGAAGTAGGTCGGTCCACTGGGGGCGTTCGCCGGCGTCGGCACGAACAGCGAGTTAAACCCAGACGAGCCAGTGCTAATGACATACTTGTCATTGAAGCTGTTCGGCCCACTCGAAGCGGCATACATGGGGGTCTGACTCGGCGTGATGTAGAATAGCAGAGTTTCGCTGCCGGAACAGCTAGCCCCGACATCGGTAATCCCCCCGGTGTATACGGTGATTCCGGTGGATTGGGGGCTATCGTACAAGTTGGTATCGACATAAATCGTGCCATTGCTGTGATTTACGTAATACATGGCCAGTTCGCCACCGCAATAAACAATGGTCGGAGACCCTTGATTGGAGACATTGTCATTTCCCAGCTCGGTCGGCGATGAAAAACCGATTACCTGGGCATGCGCCTGGAAGCAAAGCGGTGATCCGATCAGCAGGGCGGCAACAACAAACCGGCCTACTTTCGCGATATGCTTGCAAAATACACGTATAGTTAACATAGAAGTTCCTCTCTTTAGGATGGTCGCGGTCTTATTAAAAATGCGCCGTCGGGTTATCTACTGGAGTATAACCTCCTAAATTCCAAAACTCTCAAGTATTTTAACGATATTAATTCATGAGTGTTAAAGAGTACATCCGGACAAGCCATTGACATCGGTTTTTGTAACGGCTGAACGAGGTGTTCTCGCTGGATGTGCGGTGCGAGGGTAAGCTATTCGAGCCCGCGAGCATGGGCGACGTTAAATCGGATGGTTGGTTAGCACGACTTTGCCGCCACTCGCCGCCACCGGGATCAGAGCCGCTTTACCCACGAGTTTTTCAAACCGCTGCAGTGCGTAGTCGGAAGCTACCACGTAGCATCGATCCGCGCCCAGCCACATGTTTTTCCATTGCGCGTCGTCGATGAACACGTCCGGCGCGCCCGGCGCGTAGGATCCGTAGATCATGTTATTGAAGCGGCCATTCAGCAGCAGCGCCGTCCGGTTGGCGTAGAAGAACACGGACGAGAAGGTGTAGTAATGATGGTCCACAATCAGCTTGCCTTTGGGAGCGCGCAGCAGCGCCTCAGCCAGCGGGCGCGACGACAAATAAGGGTCGAACACCACCATCGCCAGCCGTGCGGCCTGGAAGAATAACACCATCATCACCGCCGCGGCGAGAAATGCCCGCCGGCCGGTGGCGCGCAGCGTCCCCAGCGCACCCGCCAGAAACGCCACCGCGGCCACCGCCAGCGGCAAGCCTAAGTAGGCGAACGAAGCCAGCGTCAGATCTTCCATGTGGCTGAGCGACAACGTATAAGTGCCGGGACGCTGCGAAAGCGCCGTCGAAATATCGCCGGGCGCGGGGATGTTCCGAACCAACGCCAAGATTACGATAAGAGCCGCGGCGGCGCATGCGGCGATCGCCGAAATCACGCGCGTGCCGCGGCGCACCCAATCGCCACCCGCCGCCATCGCCGAACCGAGCAGCAGCGCCAGCGCGGGGTAGCAAGGCATGGTGTAGTATTCCTGCGTGGTCGAAAAGGTGAAAAAAACCAACATGAATCCGGTCCAGCATAGCGCCAGCAGCCGCGTGCGCCCGGCGCGATCCACCGGCTTGAATGAGAGCCTTGCCACGGCCGGCAGATAGACGCTCCAGGGAAACAGCCACAGCAGGTGGAACAGCCAGAAATATACGCGCGGCACCGTATTGTAGTCGCGCGGATAACGCAGATTCAAGAAGCGCAGAACCTGTTCGTTTATGAAATAGAACCACAAAAATCCGTGGTATTCGCCGGGCGCGCTGCGAAAGCTGAACGAAAAATATGGCGGATTGCGCAGCGTGGCAAGCACGTGCCAAGGCGCCGCGATCAGCAATATGACCGCTAGTCCACTGAACGGGCGGAGCCGCTTCCATGTTTTCGCGGCAAACAGTTGGCGCGTCAAGAAAAGATAGATCGCGGCGGCGGCAACCGGAAACACGACTGCCACGGCGCTCTTCAGCAGCAGGCCGACGCCCAGGCTGGCGGCCAAGACGAAAGCCCACAAACGCGGGCGTGGCTCTTCATCGTCGAGCGCGCGCAGGAACGCCCACATCGCCAATGCGATAGTCAGCGTCAGCATCACATCGGGAATCAGCACGCGCGTGAACAGAAACAGCCCGATGCAGGTAGCTACGATGACGCCCGCGTAGAATCCTGCGCGGCGCCCAAAGGCCCAGATGCCGAAAGCGGCGGTCAGCCAGCATAGTCCCATGGCGGAGAGCACCACCGGTATGCGGGCGGCCCAATCGTGTACACCGAAGATTTTGTAAGCAACCGCGATCGTCCAGTAGATCAGAGGAGATTTTTCCAGGTAGGCCACGCCATCCAGGCGCGCCGTCACCCAGTCGCCCGAGGTCAGCATGGTGCGCGCGATCTGCGCCTGCACGGCATCCACATCGTCCATCAACGATGGAGGGGAAACCATGCAGCCCAGATACACCGCGCCTGCGAACAGCAGGACGGCTAGATAGATATAGACGCGCCGGCAGCGCGAATCCGGCGCGGTTGAGCCGGCATCCGTACCGGCGTCGTTTGAATTTGCCATCTCTTCATCCATAAGAACAGGATCATCAGTCCCCACAGATGATATCCAAGATTGGCACGGCGGCCGAGGTGCCTCCGCATGCAAGCGTCGATGGCCGCGGGCTGGAACACTTCGGGGTGGGCCGCCGCGCCGCTCGTGAGGGTGTCCAGCATGAACTGCCGCAGCGGACCGCGCAGCCACTGATGCGCGGGGATGTCGAACCCGATTTTTTTCCGCTGCAATATCGAGGGCGGCAGCTTACCCTTCATCAGATCCTTCAGAATTACTTTTTGGCGCGAGCCTTGAATTTTGAAATGCGAGGGCAGCGACGCGGCGAATTCCACGATGCGATGGTCCAGGAACGGCGGACGCACTTCGATGGAGTGGGCCATGCTCATGCGGTCCACCTTCATCAGAATATCGTCCGGCAGGTAGTACCGTTGGTCGAACCATAAGTACGCCGCCAGATCTTCTCCCGTTTGGGGCTGGTCTTTCAGAAAGACTGTGAGCGCACCGCCATCCGAGTAGCGGTGGCGCACGATGGCGCGTTTTTCGGCTTCCGAAAACGTTCCGTTCCAATACACGTGCGCCCGTGCAGGCTCCATCTGGCAGCCTTCCAGAAAGCGCTTCAGCATGTATTCGAAGCCGATCTTGTCGTCGGAGACCGGCCAGCGCCGCGCCGCCTGCAACGCGAAACTTAAGACGCCCACGGGCAATCGCCGCATCCAGCGCGCGTACCGGTCGGCGCGGTAAGTCAGGTAACCGCCGAACAACTCGTCGGCGCCATCGCCGCTGAGCGCCACCGTCACCTTCGGCTTGGTCATCTTGGAGAGATACCAGACCGGCAGCGCGCCTGCATCCGCGTTCGGCTCATCGAAGTAATTCGCGAACTCCTCAATGGCGTCCACCAAGCCCACCTCGGGGTTGACGTCGAACTCTTCGTGATCTGTGCCATACTGCTTCGCTGCAGCACGGATGAATTGGGTTTCGTCAAAGCGGCGGCCGCGGAAGGAAATTGAAAATGTCTTAAGCCGTTTGGCGGACGCGGTCGCGGCGTAGTGCAGCACCGTGGACGAATCGACGCCGCCGCTGAGCCAAACGCCCAGCGGAACGTCGGATAGCAGGTGCTCGCTCACGGATTGCCGCAGCAGCGAATCCAGTTCCTCCCGCGCGGCTTCCGGGCTCCAGTCCCGCTGCGGGCCGATAGGCAAGCGCCAATACGCCTCGGACCTGACCTTTCCGTCGCGCCACTCGTACCAATAGGCCGGACGCGCGTTTTCGATGCCTTCCACCAGTGTCCAAGGGCATGGCACATAGTTCAGTGAAAGGTAACAATCGAGACCCGCGGGCAAGAGACGCCGATCGAACTCCGGATGGGCGAAGATGGTCTTCATCTCCGAGCCGAATAGCAAGTCCGGGCCGTGGCGAGCGATGTACAGCGGCTTGATGCCCATGCGGTCGCGGGCCAGCACAAGCCGCCTGCGCGATTCGGTCCAAAGCGCGATGGCAAACATGCCGCGCAACCTGGAAAAGCAATCGGTATCCCATTCGAGGAACGCTTCCAGCACCGTTTCGGTGTCCGTCCGTGTGCGAAACCGGTGGCCGCGGTGTTCGAGATCGTCGCGCAGTTCCAGGTGGTTATAGATCTCGCCGTTGAAGGCGATTACGGTGTCGCCGTTTTCGGAGAAGATGGGCTGGTCGCCGGAATCGAGGTCGATGATCTTCAGCCGCGCTGCCCCCAGCGCGACCGAATGGGATTCGAAGACGCCTTGCTGATCCGGCCCGCGATGAATGATGGATTGAACGGCGGCACGGATACGCTCGGGGCCAGGACAGAATTTGAGCTTAGTAAATCCGGCGACGCCACACAAGCCATTAATGTAGCATAAGACTGTGACAGCTCTTTTCCTGGCGGTGGCGGCGGTTCCGTTCGTTTATTATCTGATAGCGTTGTACAGCAGTTGGGCATACTTCCGCCGCGCGCCGAAGGCCAATCTTCGAGGTGTTGGCGGCGCCGCGTTTACCCCGCCAGTGAGCAACCTGAAGCCGATACGGGGTCTGGACCCCGGCGCGTATGAGAATTTCGCCAGCTTTTGCCGCCAGGATTATCCTGAGTACGAAATTGTTTTCTGCGTGGACGGCCCGGACGATCCGGTGCTTCCCACGATCGAGAAATTGATTCGCGATTTTCCCGATCGCCAGATTCGCGTGCTTTTCGGCTCGGGACGCATTGCTACGAATGACAAAGTGGCAAAGCTGGCGCGCATGGCCAGCGAAGCGGCTTACGAGGTGGTGGTGATCAGCGACAGCGATGTGCGCGTCGAGCCCGATTACTTGCGTAGCGTGGTCGCGCCGCTGGCCAATCCCAACGTCGGCGCAGTGACTTGTTTCTACGTGCCGGCCGGCGAGCGGACCTTCGCGGACAGCCTGCAGGCCATGGGCATGTATTCGGACTTCTACGCGGGCATTCTGGTGGCGTGGCAATTGGACGGAGTCAAGTTCGCGCTGGGACCGACCATCGCCACGACGCGCGCGCGCTTGACCGAATTCGGCGGCTACGCGTCGCTGGAGAACCGGCCAGCCGACGATCTGCTGGTGGGGCGGCTGATCGCCGAACAAGGCCACCAAGTCGAGCTTCTGCCGTACAGCGTGCTGGCGGTAGCCGATTATCAATCGATGCGCGAGTTGATTCACAAGCGGCTGCGCTGGATCGTGGTGATGCGGCACATGCGTCCGTGGGGGCATTTAGGGCTGCTGCTGACGCAAGGCCTGCCCTGGTCGCTGGCGGCGATTGCGGTGCATCCATCGATTTTCGTGGCGGCGGCTTATCTGGGCACTTACTTCGCGTTGCGATGCGCCATGACCTGGACGATAGGGGCGTGGGGCCTGAAGCAGCCCGGACTTTGGAGGAAGATGGCGGTGATCCCGGCGTGGGATGCGCTGGCGTTTTTCATCTGGCTCACGAGCTTTGGGCGCAGAAGCATAAGATGGCGCGGGAGCGACTATTTGCTGCGCGACGGGAAATTGGTCCCGATGACGTAGCGCACGCGCTCCTGCGTGCTGTGTCGTGTCCGGAGTTCGGTCCCGAGCCATGGCATAATGAGCGCATAGAAGGCCGCATGTCTTTCGCGAAAATCCTCGGGATCGTTCTGGCTGTCTTCGTGGCGAGCCAAATCTATTGGTACGTGCGGGGGCGTGCAGTGGTGAACAGGCTGGCGAAAACCAGGCGGGCGCGCATGCTGTTGACCGCCGCCGTTCTGGCAGGTTATCTGGTTTTGTTCATTCTCAACTTCGGCGGGTTTGGCCGGCACACCAGCCCGACACAGATGACCTGGTACGACGCGCTGATATCGGCGCCCTTCGTGTGGTGGGTAACCAGTTCGCTAGTGGCGTTTCTGCTCGCCATGCTGTTGTGGCCGGTACGGCGCATAGCGCGATCCACACGCATGCTCGCTTCGCCCGGCAGGCGGCAATTCCTGGAACGGAGCGCGAGCGTGGTAGTCGCCGCGCCATTCGTGGCCGGCGCATATGGCCTGTTCTATGGCCGGCTGAATCTTCAGACCACTCAGCAACGCATTCACCTGGCACGGCTGCCCAAAGCTTTCACCGGCTTCCGCATCGCGCAGCTTTCCGACATTCACATAGGGCCGTTCATGCCCGAGGACGAAATTCGCAAGTATGTGCGCATCACCAACGATCTGAAGCCGGACCTGATCGCGTTGACCGGGGACTTCGTCACCTGGGATCCATCCACGCAGCACGCGGTGGTGAGTGCGCTCACCGGCTTGCACGCGCCTTTCGGGATCTTCGGCTGCCTGGGAAACCACGAGGCTTGGTCGGGTACGGAGGATTCCATTACGCGCATGTTTCAACAGGTGGGGATCCGCATGCTGCGCCGGGAGCGCGCGCCGGTAACTGCACATGGGGAATCCTTCAATCTTATTGGCGTCGATTTTGAGACTACCCGCCGGATGGGTCCCGGCAGTGAGACTTTCGTGCGGGTATACCTGCGGGGCGTCGAGACTCTGGTTATGCGGGACACGGCGAACATCCTGATGAGCCACAATCCGGACACGTTTGACCGGGCGGCGGAACTGGGCATCGACCTGAGCCTGGCGGGGCACACGCACGGCGGCCAGGTGGCGCTGGAATTCGTCAGCCCCGAGATCGCGCCCAGCCGGCTGGTGACGCCCTATGTGGCCGGCTGGTTCCAAAAGCCCGGGGGCCAGCTTTACGTGAACCGCGGCATCGGCACCATCGGGGTACCCATGCGCATCGGCGCGCCGCCTGAGATTACGATCTACGAGCTGATGTAGACGGTCGCCAAACCAAACCCTCGTTAGTTCACTTACCCAGATCAACGCCGATTTCTTAGCGCGAGGGCGCTCTGGCGCGCGCCGGCGAATTGCGAACAGGCGCGTACATGCTCGATGTAAGTCTATCTTCAAGGGAGAAATGAGATGCTCGGCTTAGGACTGCTCGGAACCGTTCTCGTGATTGTGTTGGTTGTGTGGCTCGCGCGCCCGAAGGTAATGGAACTTTTCCCGGTATCCATTGCGTAACTCTAATTAAGCCCTGGGGGGACAATATCGTGAAACGATCATCGGCCAGAAATTTTCTATGGACTGGCATCATGAAACTGAAAAAACAGATTCTTCCGCTTTTGGCGGTGCTGTCCGCTGCCTTCTGGCTTTCCCCCGCGGCCCTCGCACAAACGATGCCCAACGGTGCTGCAATCGATGCCGAAGTGAGCAGAATCATGGCCCTCACGCATGCCAACGGCATGGCTGTTGCGGTCATCGATCACGGCAGGGCCGGCTATGTCCAGGCCTACGGCATGCGTAACGCCAAGGGAGATCCGCTGACGGTGGACACGGTCATGTACGGCGCGTCGCTCACCAAAACAGTGTTTGCGTACACGGTAATGCAACTGGTCGATCAGGGCAAGCTCAACCTCGATACACCCATCAAGGACGATCTCGACAAGCCGCTGCCGAGCTATGGCCCCGATCCGGTCTTCCCGGACAAGTACGGGCCGTATAAAGATCTAGCGGACGATCCGCGCTGGGAAAAGATCACGCCGCGCATGTGTTTGATGCATTCCACCGGCTTCAGCAACTTCTGGTTCATCGAACCCGACCAGAAGCTGCACATCCATTTTGAACCCGGCACGCGGTTCAGCTATTCTGGCGAGGGTTTCATCCTGCTGCAATTCGTCATCGAACACGGCCGCAAGGCGCAGGGGTTGGGTCTCGATGTCGGCGACCTGACCAAGGCCGGCTTCGACAGGCTGGGAATGACCCGCACAAACCTGGTGTGGCATAACGGTCCGGATATCAATGTCGCCGATGCCTGGAACGATCAGGGCCAGGCACAGCCGCATGAAAAGCGAAGCAAGGTGCGCGCGGCGGGATCGATGAATACCACGATCTCCGACCTGTCGAAGTTTACGGCCGCCCTGGTCCGCGGCGATGGCCTGAGTGCGGCCTCGCGCGCGGAAATAACGAAACCACACCTGCATATCGCCACGGCCCACCTCTTCCCCCTCTTCCTCCCGGACTTGCCGCTAAGCGAGCAGCGCGAGGACTTGTATTCTGGCCTGGGCGTCACCATCTTCGACGGCCCACAGGGCCATGGTTTTTATAAGGGTGGCCACGATGGGCAGACCGCCAACACAATGGTCTGCATCGAGGCCAGTCAACGTTGCGTCGTCATCTTGTCGAACGACGTTCGCTCCGAGGCGGGCTTCGCCGATCTGGTCAGGTTCATCCTCGGCAACACCGGCGTGCCCTACGACTGGGAATATGGCGACCACGCTGGAAAGTCGTGATTCTTTTGAGCGCATTGCTTTCCCGCGGATCCTCCGGCGCGCTGACGCGGTAGAACGATTCGGCGGGACGCGGAAGCCCGCAAAAATTATCTTGAGACAGTTTCGCTGCCCCCAGAACGCGGTTCGCCTAGCGCGCCTGATAGCCGTGGCGACCGCCGTCGCTGCCTCCACGCCGGCATACGCGCAGGAATCACCCGCGTGGCCCGACACTTACGTCGCGAGGCTGCAGGCGCTCGCGCTCGTCGAAACGCTCAATGCAGAGGTGCTTGCCAGCCGCAGCGCGACGGTGACGCTGGAGGGCTGGTGCCGCGACCATCAGCTCGCGAAGGACCCGACAATCGTGGCGGAGCTTATGAGGGGCGTCGTAAAGGAATCCACGGCGGAACAGAGAAAACGCCTTCAAGTGACTTCGGAAGCTGAAGTGAAGTATCGAAGGGTCCAGCTTCGCTGTGGCGACCGGGTTCTCTCCGAAGCCGATAACTGGTACGTGCCGGACCGCTTGACGCCCGCCATGAATCGACTGCTTGATACCACGCGTACGCCGTTCGGCAAGGTTGTGCAGTCACTGGAGCCGTATCGGCAAACATTCGCGGTCAGACTCCTCTGGTCGCCGCTTCCGGACGGCTGGGAACGTGGTCCCGTCGCGGCCGCCACCGGGACCGCCGGCGTTCTCGCTATTCCCGATGCGCTGTTCGAGCACCGCGCAGTTCTGTACACGCGTGCGCATGAACCATTCTCGGAGGTGGACGAGGTATACCAGCGGCAGCTCCTGGCGTTTCCCGCGCCGCGCTGACCTTGCCCTAACCTGGCCCTAACCAGCGCCTGGCGCCTGCCCCACTAGCTGCTGCCGCCGGGAATGACGATTTCACGATTCCTCCATCACCGTACGCATGAGGTCCACCACCATGCGGTGCACCGGACGCATCAGCGGGAACGCCGCCAGCTTCACGAGGCGCTCCACGATCGCCGCACTTTTCCCGATCAACGTGCGCGTGCTCGCCTGCGCCGGCGACCGGTCGTAGATCCAAAAGAGGATCAGACCCATTTGATACATCCACAGGATCCGGGGAAGGTACGGCTCCAGATCGCGCGCCACCCGGATGCCGCTCGCATGCAGGGCGCGCGCAAACGATGCCACATCCCGCTCCCGGATCTCGCGTGTACGGGCGCCGAACGGCGAAAGCGGGTGCTCCGGATCCGCATGCGACGCCAAGGCTGCCAGTAAACGCCGGTTCGGCTCGAAGTATCGGAGCTTTGCCTCCAGCAGCGCTCCCAGCCGCTCTTTCAGCCCCTTCGCGCCGGCTATTGCCTGGTCGATCAGGGGCTCCAGTTCCTGCTGGGACTGGTCGTAGAACGCCAGCACAATGGCGTCCTTCGACTCGAAGTAGTAATACGCGGCTCCCGTGGCCACGCCCGCCTCCGCGGCGATCTCGCGCATGGTGGTTTCCTCGAATCCCTGCCGCCGGAACAGTTCCATAGCGCTGTCCAGAATGCGCGTCCGCGTCTCCGCGCTCTTGGCGTGCATTATTCAAGCACCTTGCCGAGCGGCGCGCTCTCCGGACTCCAGCCACCTGGTGCGTGGCTCGCACGCGCCTGCCCCGAACGATCGTTCCCGCCCTTCCACAACCGGCGGAAGGCGAATAGTACGACGAAATAAGTGACGCCCAGCACCATCAGAGCTCCGCCCACCTTGTCCTTAAGCTTTTCAATCGCGGCGAACCCGTTCTCCGGGTTCGGATATGTGCTCATAGTCCAGATTACATAGCCCACATTGACGAGGTAGAAACCGAACAACAGCAGGCGGTTCACCGAGCCCGCCAGTTCCGCGTTGCCTTGAAAAGCGCCCATTAGAAACACCTGCCCGTTGCGCCGCAGCGTGCGGCCCACCCAGACCGTCAGGGCCAGGCCGATCGCCAGATAAGCGGTATACGAAATCGCGATGTGCATCTTCATCCTCTCTTTCTGAACGCGTTCAGTTTGAACGTGTTCAATTCCAGATTACGGCTAGGCCGACGTTTTGTCAAGCAAAATCTGAACGCGTTCAGTTCTGGTCCGCCGCGCCGCTGGGATGTCGTTTTGATAACATAAAACCATGCAATTCCCACGCCTTTTCCTGGTTCGTCAGCACTTTCCCGACCGCCGTATCCCCGATGTTGCCGCAGAAGTCCAGCGCCAGCTTCACGATTCCGGATTCGCGGCGCGCCTGAAACCCGGATCGCGCGTGGCTATCGGCGTAGGCAGCCGCGGCATCGCCAATATCGCCACCATCACCCACGCCGCGGCGCAATTCTGGAAATCGCAGGGCATGCAGCCCTTCATCTTCCCGGCCATGGGCAGCCACGGCGCCGCCACCGCCGAAGGCCAAGCCGACGTGCTCGCGCATTACGGCATTATCGAAGAAACCATCGGTTGTCCGGTGCGCAGCTCGCTCGAAGTCGTGGCGCTGGGCAAGACACCGCAAGGCATCCAGACCTACATGGACCGCAACGCCTACGAAAGCGACGGAGTAATGCTGGCCGGCCGCGTAAAGTGGCACACCGATTTCATGGGCAAGATCGAGAGCGGCCTCTTCAAAATGATCGCCATTGGGCTGGGTAAGTTTGCAGGCGCTCAGCACTACCACACGTATGCCTACAAGCTGGGCCTGGAAAATACCATCCGCGCCATCGGCCGAAAGGTGCTTGAATCCGGCAAGATCCTGGGGGGCCTGGCCATTCTCGAAGACGCCAACCACAATACGGCCAAATTGGAAGCCGTGCCGGTGGAAGGCATGGAACAGCGCGAAGAGGAACTGCTGGCGCTCGCCAAATCCTGGATGGGCCGCATCCCCACGGACCTGGATATCCTGATCCTGGATGAAATCGGCAAGAACGTCAGCGGCGCCGGCATGGACAGCAAAGTGGTGAACCGCAGCGTGCTGGGCGACTACAACCCCTGGCCCGATACGCCGCGCATCGAACGCATTTTCGTGCGCGACCTCAGTGATCTTACTTACAACAACGCGGTCGGCATCGGCATGGCCGACGTCGTTACCGACCGGTTGGTCAATCGCATCGACTGGGTGCCCACGCGCGTCAATTCGCTGACCGCCTCCACGCCATCGGCGATTCGCACCCCGATCCATTACCCCACCGACCGCGAGTGCCTGGAAGCCATCGCGCCCACGGTCGGCAAGTTTGACGTGCGCGAAGTGACTATCGGATGGATCCGCAACACACTGGAGCTTTCGCAGCTTGCCATGAGCGAAAACCTGCGCCCATCGATTGAACGCAACCCGATGCTTGAAATCGTTTCCGACGCGCGCGAAATCGAATTCGATTCCGCCGGCAGTTTGGTTGCGCTCGGGGCGCATGCGGCGCCCCCACTGGTGGGGACGCACGCTTAAAAATACCCGCTCGCCTGTATACTCATCCGCGCGCTTCCGCCGTATTCTTGAATCAGTGGGATGCCTGGAAGCCGCTGGACTAAACCGCAGATAGAATCGCTCGTCGATCAGATCGTCCATCTGGGCAAGCCGCTTCCGGAGATCGACATCCCCGGCAAGACGCGTGCGGCCGTCAACAACCAGCGCAAGAGACTGCAACTCGCGGGCGTGCTGAACGGCTCTTTCGCGGGCCGTGCAGTGAAGCCCTGGACCTTCCCCGAACTCAAAAAACTCACCGCCTTCACGCACGACTACGGCTTCAGCGCGTCGTTCATCGCGCAAATGGGCCTGCTGCCCGGGCGCACTAAGGATTCCATCAGCAAGATGATGGGGCGGCACGGGCTCGGGGATCCGGCGATTAAGGAGCGCGCACGCCACGCATGCCGGTTCGATCCGGCGCGCCGCGAAGAGTTCCAGCGCTTCCTGCTTGGTGAAGGCCGCCTGCTACCCAGCATCGCGGTCGCCCGGCAGTGGGGGATTTCGCAGAAAACCGTTGCGGCGTATCGCCGCAGGCTCGGACTCCAACTTTCGTGGGTGGAAGCGCGATCTTCCGACGACTTCCGGCGCCAGCAGCGCAAACGTGCCGCGGCTTTCATCGCACACACGCGCCAACGCTGGCGGCAGTGGCGCGAGCGCAAGAAAGAGCTCTGGGAAAAACTCCGGCAGCAACTGACCGAACGCCCCGATTGCCCGCCGGAGCGCGTGTGCCGTTCGTGCGGCGGGCAATGGTACGCCACGCGCGAATTCTTTCATGTGCGCACGCGCCGCTCCTCGGCCGGTGTGCAGATCAGCTATTGCCGCACCTGCCGCCTGTGCCGCGCGGAGCGGCGGCGAAAGCTTGCATTTTCCACTAGAGGGAGCGCGACCCGGCCCGGCTGGCAGTCGCGGCCTGCGGCGATTAGCGGTCTGATTCACCGCACGGGATGCGGTGAATAGCTAGCCGCGTGCTAGACGTAAGCGTAGCAGCTAGAACACCACTTCATTGGCTCATATCGACGGGGCGCACGGCCTTCGGGCGACACCGTAGCGCCGCCCACAAAAGAGGCAGGCGCCTGCGTCAGGTTGTCTTTCTTCGCCGAGATACTTACAGCAGCTGCGCGAAAAGTTGAACTGGCGGGAGCTGACTTCCTGCCGGTGGCATGTAACGCTCTGCATAAGGTCGCTGCCGAACTGCAGGCTCAGATTGCTATACCGCTGGTTCATATTGCCGATGTCGCGGCAGTTGAAGCCAGCCGTGCGCATGCCTTATCCGTTGGGCTTTTGGGCTCGCGGTTTGTAATGGAACAGGACTTTTACCGGGAGCGGTTTGCCCTTCGCGGCATACGCGTAGCAATTCCGGGCCTCGCCGGGAGGATTGATCTCGACCGAATAATTTACGAAGAGCTTTCGCGAGGGGAATTCTTAGAAGCGTCGAAGCACAGGGTGCTGGAGACGATTGATGAGCTGGTGCGGAGTGGATCTCAGGCCATCGTCTTGGGCTGTACTGAACTTCCCTTGTTGGTTAACCCCCAGGATACTGACGCTAGATTGCTGGACACGATGGCGATCCATGTGCAAGCCGCGGTATCCGGAGCGCTGGAATAGGCGCCGTTGACCGTTAAAGCACCCGCTCATGACGGTATCCAGCAGCGGACAGGGCCAGGAGCAGCTCGTCGATATGCTCGGGTCCTCGGGTTTCAAGAGTGACGTCGATCACAGTGCTGCCGAGGTCGACACCGTAGTATGCGCGATTATGGAGCAGTTCGACAATGTTGGCGCGCGCGGCCGCAATCACACCGGTGATTGCGTGGAGCCCTCCAGGCCTATCCAGCAGATGAATTCGGAGCCGGACCAGGCGTCCATCCTTTACCATTCCGCGCTCTATGATCCGGCTGACTAGCGTTACATCGATGTTTCCGCCGCTCACAATCGCTACGGTGCGCTTCCCCATAAGGCTTGTTCTTCGTTGCAACAATGCCGCGACGGCTACGGCCCCCGCCCCTTCCGCGACGGTCTTTTCGCGCTCGAGCAAGACCAATATCGCGTTAGCGATCTCTTCTTCGTCGACTGTGACGATTTCGTCAACGTAATTCGCCACCAGCGGGTACGTTAACTGGCCGGCCTTTCTCACGGCGATACCGTCCGCAATGGTTACAGCCGAGTCAAGTGAGATGGGGCGCCCAGTATCGAGCGCAGCCCGCATTGAGGGAACACGCTCCGCTTGCACGCCAACGACGCGCACCTCTGAGTTGGTTTCCTTAATCGCCGCCGCCAGCCCCCCGATGAGACCTCCACCCCCGATTGGGACCACGACGGCCTCAAGGTTTGGCATTTGGTCCAGAAGCTCCAACCCTAGAGAACCCTGGCCCGCGATCACCAGGGGATCGTCGAAGGGATGAATAAAGGCCAAGTGCTCATTCTCACAAATCCGCTCCGCCTCGTGGCATGCTTCGTCATAATTCGCGCCGTGAAGTTTAACAGCCGCACCGTATCCGCGGGTCGCACTGACCTTCACCAGGGGCGTTGCTAGCGGCATGACGATTTGGGAACGGATTCCGAGCCGTGTGGCGTGGTAAGCGACGGCTTGGGCATGATTCCCGGCGGATGCTGCGATAACACCCTTTTGCCGATCTTCGGCCGTCAGGGAAAGGATCTTGTTCAGGGCGCCACGCTCCTTGAACGAACCGGTCATCTGCAGGTTTTCCAGTTTGAGGTAGACGTGGTTATCCGTCAGATCCGACAGCGTCTGAGAGTAGGGGCACGGCGACTCAAACAGCACTTCGCGGAGGCAGCGCCTCGCCTCATGGATTTGCCGCGTCAGCGGGCTTACCGAATGTGCCATAATGCTGTGCCGGACCGTCGTGTGCAATCTTCGTTGGCCAAGCCGCAGTAGAGCCGCTACGCCGTGGACGGCGCTGCGCCGACGAACAAAAGAAGCGCCCACGGTTACCGTATCAGCTTTCGAGGCCGGCAGGATCGTCGAGCCCGAATGCTTTGGAAGAACCGAAAAGATACCACTATTTGGATTCTAGGCGGATTGTCCTGGCGGCTGCCCCCCACATATCCGCCCAGCCCCGATGGGCTTCGAGGCGTGCCCACGCATAATCCGGCATCATGAGAGCACCGTGCTGTGCTCTCAGGCCCCTCTAGCAGTCCGGGCAGCGGGCCCGATTTCGTCGTGCATTGAAAACACGCCGTCCATGATCGGCAGGTTGCTCCCGGTAATTCCCTTGAGCGCCGCAAGTTTTTGCTCGGCTGCCGCTATGTCCTTGTTCGGAAAGATGTGTATTTTGGTCCGCGAGAGCCGACGGGCCGTCAACGATGCGCGAATCCGGATTGAAACACCACGCACACTCCCACGTCCTTGAAGCGCGCGAGTCCAGAATGCGCGACCGCCGGCAACCGGACTGCTTCCAGGCTTCCAACTGCTCTCAGCTAGGCTAGAGGATCGTGCATCCCCCCGGTCTAAGACAGTATCTCTCTAGTTGTGTTGCGCGGGCGGAGTTTTGCGCGCCGCCGATGCGCTGTTTACCGGGTGGGCTTTGGGCTTTGATTCGGAGGCCGAACGATCGGCGAATTTTTCGCCGCGTTCGCGCGCCTCTTCAATGCGGGCCTGCCGGTCGGCAGCCGCTTGTTTGGCTTTTTCGAAGCGGATGGCTTCGGCCACGCCGGCGGCGTCCGGGTCCTTCTGCTGTGCGGCTAGGGATGGCAGCCCCGCCATAGCGCCTGCCAACCCGAGAATCAAGGCGAATCTACTGCGTTTGAACATGAGTCTTCCTCCTTGGCGGAGTAGATAATTGCACCTTCTTTGCCAATGTCCAGGCAGTTGAAAGCAAAGCTCGAGCGCAGTTGCGCGATCCGATGCTACGCAAATTATGCATAGCCTTCGGGTCAAATCTTACAGACCACTACAACACCGCCGCGCACCTGTTACGTATACTTACCCACGCCAAGAGGAAGCTGCGGCCAGCGTATTCGCAGAGCTTGGCCTTCGTATCCTGGGCATCCGGGAGCCGGGTCCCGGGTCTCCCGAGCACCCGTCCGAAAGCGGCGCGGCGCGATATTCGACGAATTTTTGGACGTGTTGCCGAAGTCACGATCCCTTACTGAATCTCCAGGGGTCCGTCTTCGCGATCTGGGCTCTGGCGTAGGAGCCGTACGCCACGCCAACCGTAGTTCACTCCACTCCAGACAGTCAGCGCCACCGTGGGCCAGATCAGAGCAACGGATACGTTGTGTAGAAGCGCAGAGCCAAAAGCGGCGCGGCCCAGAAAAGCCACCGCCGTGAGGATCTGAAAGAAAGTACTGGCCTTTCCCCAGACGCTGGGCGGAAAGGCGCGCACTTTGGTCGTCAGGAGCGCCACGGCCGATGCAGCAAGAATTAATAAATCGCGTCCGAAGATCACGCCGACCAGCCACCAGGGCACGCTGGCGCCCAGCGCCAGCGCCAGATAGACACCGGTGAGCAGCAGTTTGTCCGCGATGGGATCGAGGAACGCGCCGGCGGCCGTAGCGGCCCCGAAATGGCGCGCAAGATAGCCATCGACTACGTCGGTGGAGGCGGCTACCGCAAAGATGCAAAGAGCCGCGAAGGCGCGCTGGTCAAGGGTGGCATAAACTATGACCGGCGCGAGCACCAGCCTGACCAGGGTGAAGAGGTTCGGCAGCGTTAGCCATGCGCGCATCAAGAGGTGATTCTAGCAGGAGTGGCTATTTTGATGCCTTAACATCAGGGAGGGGGAGTGGTATGATGCTCTTATGCGCACAACTCTGACACTCGAACCCGATGTGGCGCAACAGATACGCCAGCGCATTGCGCAAAGAAAGTCTACGCTCAAGCAAGTTGTAAACGAGGCTTTGCGGGCGGGTCTGTCGTCCATCGAAAAGGAGTGCAAAGTCCAGTTTAAAGTGGAGCCCCACTCGTATCAGTTTAAGCCGGGAATCGATCCTAACAAGCTCAATCAACTCCTGGACGATCTGGAAGCCGAAGAGTTTCTCAAGAAAATGTCCCGGTAGGGCGGACGTGCTAATACCGGATATCAACATTCTGGTCCACGCTTACAACGTGGATGCACGTGAACACGCCGTGGCTCGCGAATGGTGGGAGCGTACGCTCACACAATCCCGTCCGGTGGGCATGCCTTGGGCAACTGCTCTAGGTTTCATTCGAATCAGCACTCACCGGGCGATACTGAACTCTCCCATGCCAACGAAAGACGCGATTCGCACAGTCCGCGCATGGCTAAACCTTCCGCGGGTGCGGATAGTCGCGCCCGGCGACCGTCACGCCGAAATTCTGTTCGGCTTACTGGATCGTCTGGGAACCGCCGGGAACCTGACAACAGATGCGCATTTGGCGGCTTTAGCCATTGAATACCAAGCGGAGTTGGTATCCGCCGACACGGACTTCGCCCGGTTTCCGCAATTGCGTTGGTTCAACCCCCTGCAAGTCAAATAGCCGGCGCACGCGCCATGCTATCGTCAGAATCGATGCCCCATCGCCACCCCGTCCGCGTCCGGCGCGTCGATGAATGCAACACGCTCGACGAGATTTTCCGGCACTGTCTGCCGGCCTTCGGCGGCGCTTATCTGCGGCGCATCTATACGATCCTCGACCGCGCCATCGGCGAGGGTTGCCCGCTGACGCTCGCCATATCCGGCCCGGTCACCGTTTCGGGCCAGCATCTGGCGTGGCTCATCCCCCTGCTCGAAACGGGCTGGGTGGCTTACATCAGCACGACCGACGCGGTCTGTTATCACGATGGGCACCGCAGCCTGGACGCGCACAGGGACGATCCGATTCACGAAGTGCCGATCCATAGCAACGACGCCGCGCTACGCGACGAAGGCACGATTCGCGTGACCGACATGGCCTTCGACGAGGCCGTGCTGCTAGACCAGGACCGCTTCCTGAGCGCCTGTCTGGCGCGCCCCGAGTTTCAGAGGAAGATGACCGGCACGGAGCTGCGCTATCGGCTGGGGGCGTATTACGCGGCGCAGGAGCGGCGCAACCGAGTGCCGGCCGGCCTGCTGGCGACTTGCAATCGGCTCGCCATCCCCGTGCTCGTAGGCGCTCCGGCGGACGGCAGTGTGTTCCTGAATTCCATGAAGCTGTGGGCCATGCGCAACGCCGGCATCCTGCCCGAATATGCATTCGACCTGGACCTGCACGCCGAAGTGTTCGAGGCCTGCGCCTATCACCGCTGGGGATTGTTCGAGAGCGAGGCGCGCGCCCTGGCTACGCTGATTCTGGGCGGCGGCGTGCCGAAGAATTACAATCTGCAGCCCGAGCCGGCGCTCGGCCAGGTGCTGGGGCTGTCGAACGTGCGCGGCTACCAGTTCGACGTGCAGATTGTGACCGCGCCAGTGACGGACGGGTCGCTGTCGTCCTGCCCGCCCGCCGAAGCCGTGACCTGGGGCAAGGTGGATAAGGACACCTATCTGCAAACCACAGAGAGCATGCAGGCGGACTATTCCATGGTGATGCCTTTCCTGGTGAAAGCGCTACTGGACAATCATGCAAAGCGGGATGCCTATCGACTGTACGAACGGCGCGACGCGCTCTGCGCAACGTTGCGCGAAGACGTGCGCGCCAATCGCGACTGGTTGCTGCGTAGCGTAGACTACCCGCTGGCGCAAGCGGTGGAACCATCCGGGATATAATCCGGCGATCCGTCACCGGTGTTCGGAAGCGAGCTTGCGCAGCGACTCGGTATAGGGCGCCCGCGCCACGCCACGCTCCGTGATAATCGCCGTCACGTAACGGTTCGGCGTCACATCGAACGCCGGATTCTCGACCCGCGTGCCCTCCGGCGCCACCGCATTGCCAAACACATGCGTCACCTCCGCATCGGGCCGCCGCTCGATGGGGATCTTATCGCCCGAGTCCAGCGCCAGATCCAGCGTCGAGATAGGCGCCGCCACGAAGAACGGCACGCCGTTTTCCTTGGCCAGCACGGCCACCGAGTAAGTGCCGATTTTGTTGGCCACATCGCCATTCGCGGCGATGCGGTCCGCGCCCACCACCACGCAACCGATGCGTCCGGATTTCAGGAAATGGCCGGCCATGTTGTCGGTGATCAGCGTGGCGGGAATGTGGTCCTGCTGCAGTTCCCAGACGGTCAGCCGTGCGCCTTGCAAGAAGGGGCGCGTCTCATCTGCGAAGACGTCGATGTGCTTGCCGGCTGCCACTGCCGCGCGGATCACGCCCAGCGCCGTGCCGTAGCCCGCGGTCGCCAGCGCGCCCGCATTGCAATGTGTGAGCACCGTCTTGTGGTCGGGCACCAGTTCCGCGCCGTGCCGCCCGATGGCTTGGTTGATGGCGATATCCTCCAGCCGGATCAATTGGGCTTCCGCCGCCAGGCGCTCCCGGATCTCAGCCAGTGGCAGGCCGCGCAGCGATTGATAGAGCTTGCGCATGCGGTCCAGCGCCCAAAACAGGTTGACGGCGGTCGGGCGGGTGCGCGCCAGCGTACTGCAGATGTGCTCCACTTGCGCATCCAAATCGCCCTCATCGGCATGCGCGACGCCCAGCGCCATCCCCATGGCAGCCGCTACGCCGATGGCCGGCGCGCCGCGAATCACCATGTTGCGGATGGCCACGGCAACGTCTTCATAGGTCCGGCAGGTAATGTACTCTTCGTGCAAGGGCAGGCGTGTCTGGTCGATCATTACCACGCCCGCCGGGGTCCATTCGATTGTTTCCACCATTTTCCACCATCTTAGCCGATGCGCCTTAAAATAGCAGATATGCGGGTCGCGCTTACTTTATGCCCCCTCATGGTGGCCGCCGCGCTGACGGCGCTGGGACAGAGCGTGCAGGTTTTCGAGACCGACGCGGATCAATCGAAGCTCCTGGCACAGAGATCTCCTGGCCTTGCTTTCGCGCCAGGCGCTCCGGCTGGTTCGCCTGCCTTCACCATCGCGGTGGACGCCAGCACTAAGTACCAGCAGATGGACGGCGTCGGCGCGTCGCTCACCGATTCGGCGGCGTGGGTCCTTTGGAACGATCTCGCACAGCCGCAGCGCGACGATCTGATGCAGAGCCTGTTCGATCCCAATACTGGCATCGGCATCGGCATCCTGCGCCAGCCGATGGGCGCCAGCGACTTTTCCGCCAGCGGAGACTATAGCTATGACGACGTTCCCGCCGGCCAGCGCGATCCGAACTTGGCGCAGTTCTCCATTGCGCACGACCAGACTTACCTCATCCCACTGCTGCAACAGGCGCTCTCGATCAACCCGTCGCTGAAGGTACACGCGCTGCCCTGGAGCCCGCCCGCATGGATGAAAACCACGGGAACGATGAATGGCGGCAATGTAGTCGCCACCGATTTTGGGACCCTGGCGCAGTACTTCACGCGCTTCATCGACGCTTATCGGCAGCAAGGCATTCCGGTTTACGCCATCTCCATGCAGAACGAGCCGCTTAACTCCACCACTGCATATCCCTCGGCTTCCGTGGCTAGCTCCGATGAAGCTAACTTCATCGGCAATTACCTGGGGCCGGCGCTGGCGGGCGCGGGGCTTGGCGGCGTCAAGATTTTCGGCTACGAACACAACTGGGACCAGCCCCAGTATCCCGAAGCGCTGCTGGCCGACGGCACGGCATACGGCTATCTGGCGGGCAGTTCGTTCCATTGCTATGCGGGCGATGTGACCGCGCAATCGCAGGTGAAACAGACTTATCCGGCGAAGGACGTCTGGTTCACGGAGTGTTCGGGAACGGTGGGGTCCAGCTTCGCGGGCGACCTGGCTTGGAACGCGGAGAACCTGCTGATCGGCGCCACGCGCAATTGGGCGCGCGGAGTGACTCTTTGGAACATCGCGCTGGACCAGAATTCCGGGCCGCAGAACGGCGGATGTACCGCATGCCGCGGCGTGGTGACGGTGGACAACAGCGTCTCGCCGCCGCAGATTACGCGCAACGTCGAGTATTACGTGCTGGGTCATTTGGGTAAGTTTGTGCAGCCGGGCGCTTACCGCATCGACTCGAACACGTATGGCTCAGGCTCGCTTGAGGATGTTGCGTTTCAAAATCCGGATGGCTCGATAGTGCTGCTGGTACTGAACGCGGCGTCCAGCAGTTCCACCTTCGCGGTGACCTGGAACGGCGCCAACTTTACCGACACACTGCCGACGGGTGCAGTGGCTACTTATGAATGGTTGGTGCCGGCGCCTGCCTTTCCGGCGAATGGAGTGGTGAACGCGGCGGCTGCGCAAGCGGCCTTGAGTCCCGGCGAATTGTTTTCGATTTATGGCGTGAACCTGGCCGCCGAGGCGCAGCAGCCGTTGCTGTTGCCGCTGCCCGCCACGATGGCCGCGGCAAGCGTGGAGATTGGCGGAATCGCTGCGCCGTTGGTCTACGTTTCGCCCTCGCAGATCAATGCTCAGGTCCCCTGGGAAGCGGCGCCCGGTAGCGCGACCTTGACGGTGACCCATGCCGGCGTGACGGCGTCGCAGAGGGTCATGATCGCGGCGGCCGGGCCTGCCCTCTTTGCGTTGTACGGCACCCAGGAGGCGGCCGCCCTGAATCAGGATTATTCGGTGAACTCGCAGGATAATCCGGCCGCGCCGGGACAGGCGATCCTGCTGTTCGGCACGGGCTTTGGGGCCGTGTCTCCTGCGGTTCCGACGGGTGAACCGGCGGGCGCCGATCCGCTCTCGCAAGTGACCGCTAAGGTTACCGCAACAGTAGGTGGCGCCCCGGCGGAGGCATTGTTTGCGGGGTTGGCGCCGGGGTTTGCGGGGCTTTGGCAGATCAACTTGACGCTACCCGAGGGAACCTCGGGTGCGGCGCCGGTGATCATCAGCGTGGGGGGCGTGGCGAGCGCTACGGCGACGGTTTGGGTCCAGTGACGTGCTCGCGCTACGCCATCTGCAGGGCTTGGCGCAGGGCGGGGTCCGTACGCACGCGCCAGATCTTGCTATCGAGGTAATAGTGGGTCAGGCCGAAGCCGCAGAAGAAGCCGAAGGCCAAGTCGGATGTCTGGCCGAACTGGAAGCCGGGCACCCGGTATAGCGCGCTGAAGAGCAACGCCACGAGCACATAATTCAGTAAGCTGCGCGAAACCGCTTGCGGGATGCGGCCATGTGCCCCGCCGCCCGAGTCGGCTCCATAACGGTTGCGGTTGTGGAACCAGATCAGCGCATGATACTGCAGGTTATGGACGATGGTTACCGTGGGCACCGCGCCCATCCAGCTCATGTAGGCGAAAGTCAGCCAGTGCAGCGGGATGACGCCCGCGAATAACAGGAACTTCGGCAGGTTCACCGGATCGCCTCGCCGGATGCGTACGACCTGGCGGCTGAGATACATCAGCGCCGTAGCCGCCACCAGCGCCCATAGGAAGGGCTCCAGGCGCGGGAACGAGAAGTGCAGTCCCAATTCTTCGGGGTGGTGAATGAAGAAGCGATGGAATGGCGGAAAGACCATCATCACGCCCAGAAACCAGCGGTCGAGAGAGTTATCCAGCTTGGCGAAGTCGTGGTTCTTTACCTTGTACAGCACCATGATGCCGTAGTGTTGCCGCACCACATGGTAGTAAGCCCACACGGCCACGATCAGGGCAAGGACGGCTTTGCCGCCCAGCAGGACCAGCACGGGCCCCAGGGCGAAGAAGAACGCCGCGCTGCCAAAGAGCAGCGTGCGGCGGGTATGGCGCGCCTCGCGATCGAAAAACGTGCGCGAGGCCGTGCCGAAGATGTGGGTGCCGTCGAAACCGACGGACCAGAACCACCAGAGAAGCGAAATCGGGACATGCAGCGCCACGTTCGCTAGCAGGTATGCGTATCCGGCCAGCGCGCTGCCGATGACGAACGCCAGGTCTACGCCGCGCGTGACGATCCAGCGATGCGCCAAGCGTGGAACCGCCGGCCGAAAGACGGGATGCGTAGCGGCTTGCGCGGCAGCGGCCAACCCATTAGTGTACAACTCCTTCAGTGCGCCGGGTCGGGTTCGATCATCTGCAGCGCGGTACTGCCGCCCGCACCTGAGAATAACAGCTCCAGCGAACGGATACGTCCCACCCTCCCGCGATAGGGAAAATACAGAAACCCGCTGATCGGTCCACGATGCTCGTCCTCGGGCAGGGCGGCTTGGACCACCAACTCCTCGGGCTTCACGGGCGGCTCTTTGTCCAGCCCGCTGGGGTCATCGTCGGGCGCCCGCGGAAGCGGCCTCCCAGTCTGGCCATTGGGATCTCCAGGGAAGCGCTCGGTTGGCTGGGGCTGGCCGAAGACGACAGGACCCAACGCGGCCACGGTGTGCGCGCCGCTCTCCCGATCCGGATACTTTAGCGAGTGCGCCACCACTCCAGGAGCGTGCGGCGCCAACTCTTGTTTGCGTCCGTTCACCCGCAACCTGAATTGGCCGGCACTGGCCAGCAGACTGTCGCCTTTGGCGGGATAGAGGGCAACTTCCACGACCAGGTAGTCCTTGGCGATGAACATCTCGCGGCCGCTTGAGAAGCTGTGGACCAAGTACTCTGCGCCGATCGACAGTCTCTCGAGGGTCGCGTGCACAGGGTAATCCTGCGCGGAGGCTTTCGGCGCCGTGCCATTTTGGGCCGCCAGCGTTCCCGCTATTACTGGAAATAATAGAGCGGCGCGGCACGGCATGCATCCATCATACGCCTTAGGCGACTCGCCGCACTTTGGAGATGATGGCGGCCAGTTCCGGAGGCCGTCGCATGCGGATAAGCCTGATTTCCTCGAGCAGCCGGATGGCGTTGTCGAGTTCGCTGCGTCTGTGTTGGAGCTTCAGTAGTACCGCGTTTGGGGGAGGAAAAGCGCGTTGTGGCGACATTGTTCTCAGAAAACTCCTCTGATACACCTCAGCATATTCCTGGTAGAATACGGTGGTACCCCTAGAATTACGTAGAACTTATCCTATTCAAACCCCCTATTTGCGGGTATCGAGAAAACTCTTTTGAGGGGCATCCATTGGCAAACTCTGACTTTGCGAGAAATCCCAAGCCGAAGAATCCCAAACCAACATGAGGCCCGCGAGTCCGTTTGCCCGGGTCGCCATTCGCAGAGGCGCGGAAATCAAGCTTCGTACAGTTCCGCACGAATCCGAGCCAACTCCGTCAGGCGGCCCGCAAAGTGAATCGCGATAACCTTGGCGTGAAGTTCAACGCCGTCGGCATGATCGCGACGGCATGGCCGATCTCCGCGCATTCCTCCGACCTCGAAGCGGCTGTCGTCTGGCGGACTGCCCTTTCTACTCTGGAGAGAGTTTCTTTGCGAACAAACAACGATACGGTCACTTCGCCTGGATCTCTTCGATGTACTTCATCAGATAGTAGACGCGAAGCGTACCGGCATCCTGGTTCGCCGCTATATGCCTGAAGATATTGCCCGAGACCGGCATATCCCGAGATCCATGCGCGGCCGGCTCTTCCGCGTCGCCCTTTATGGTTTGCTGCACTTGCAACTCGGGAAATTTCCCGCCGTTCCGTTCCGACATCAGCGTCAGATCCGGCGGGGTTACCTTCAGCGCGCTGGCGGCCAGGCCATCGCCTTTACCGTCCACCCCGTGGCAGACGGCACAATGCTCCCAGAACAGATCCTTGCCCGCAAGGGACGCCGGTTGCGCGGGGGGCGCGGCGATGCCGAAGCCGATCGGCAGCAGGCCAAAATAAGACTTACGGATGCGATTAGAGATTTAATGCCTACATGATATGTCAAATAGCGCCACAACGGAAGGGTGTAGCGCTGCCTGGGGAAAAGTAGAAATCCGGACACGGCCTTACCTCGCGTTCCGCCGCAGTTCGGTAAGATGAATATGGATATGCCTGTCGCAGAGAAGCAGTACACCACCATTAGCGGCGTACCTATCGAGCCGCTCTATGGCCCCAAGCAGTTAGCGAACTTCGACGCGCGGCGGGAGTTTGCTGCGCCTGGCGAATTTCCGTACACGCGCGGCATCCACGAAACGATGTACCGCGGGCGGCTTTGGACCATGCGGCAGTTCTCCGGATTCGCCACGCCGGAGGAGACCAACCTTCGCTATCACTACTTGTTGCAGCAGGGCCAGACGGGACTCTCGGTGGCGTTCGACCTGCCGACGCTGATGGGCTACGACGCGGACCATGCGCTCGCGGAAGGCGAAGTGGGCAAGTGCGGCGCGTCCATTTCGTCGCTCGAAGATATGGAAATCCTGTTCCGTGGCATTCCACTCGGGGATGTGACGGTTTCCATGACCATCAACTCCCCCGCGGCGGTGCTTTGGGCCATGTACTTGGCCGTGGCCGAGCAGCAGGGCGTGGACTGGAAGTCTGTGTCGGGCACCCTGCAGAACGACATCCTGAAGGAGTATATCGCGCAGAAGGAATACATCTTTCCACCGCGGCCTTCCATGCGGCTGGTCACGGACACTATCGAATTCGGCGCCCGGCACACACCCCGGTTTAATCCGATTTCGATCAGTGGCTACCATATTCGCGAGGCCGGGTCGACCGCGGTGCAGGAACTGGCGTTTACGTTGCGGGACGGTATGGAATACGTGGAGTGGGCGCTGGAGCGCGGCATGCAGGTGGACGAATTCGCGCCGCGCCTGAGTTTCTTTTTCAACGCGCACAGCGACTTTTTCGAGGAGATCGCGAAATATCGCGCGGCGCGCAAGCTATGGGCCTACGCGATGCGCGACCGCTTCGGCGCCAAAGAGGAGCGCAGTTTGAAACTACGCTTCCATGCGCAGACCGCGGGATGCTCGTTGACGTGGCAGCAGCCCTACAATAACGTGGTGCGCACGGCGCTCCAGGCGCTGGCGGCGGTCCTGGGCGGCACGCAGTCGCTGCACACCAATTCGCTGGATGAAGCTTACGCGCTACCAAGCGAGCAAGCGGTGACCATCGCCTTGCGCACCCAACAAATTCTCGGCTACGAGAGCGGCGTGGCGAACACGCCGGATCCGCTGGGCGGTAGCTATTTCGTGGAGCGGCTGACGCTCGACATGGAGCAGGCCGCGGCAGATTACTTCCGCCGCATCGACGAAATGGGCGGGATGATCGCGGCGATTGAGAAGGGTTTTCCACAAAGCGAAATCGCCAACGCCAGCTACGTGTACCAGCGCGCGGTCGAGGACAAGGAGAAGTTAGTAGTTGGGGTGAATGCGTTCCAGTCGGAGGACCAGCCCATCGAACTGCTGCAGATCGACCACGCCGCCGAGGAGCATCAGGTGAAGAAGCTGGCTGCCTTGCGCGCACGGCGCGATAATGGACGCGTGCGGAAGACGCTGCACGCCTTGCGGCGGGCGGCCGAGGGCGCGGAGAACACTATGCCGTTCATTTTGGATGCCGTGCGGGCGTATGCGACACTAGGCGAGATCTGCGACGCATTCCGCGAAGTGTTCGGCTCTTATCAGGAGACGGCGCACATCTAGATGAATCCGTCGATCCGAGTGCCGATTCGGGTGCTGGTCGCCAAGCCTGGGCTGGACGGCCACGATCGCGGCGCCAAAGTGATCGCGCGGGCGTTGCGGGACGCGGGCATGGAGGTGATCTACACCGGCTTGCGCCAGACTCCCGAGATGATCGTGAACGCCGCGCTGCAAGAAGACGTGCAGGTAATCGGGCTATCGATTCTCTCCGGCGCGCACAACGCCATCGTGCCGCGGGTGATGGATCTGCTCCGGGAGAAGGACATGCTGGACGTGAAAGTCATCGTGGGCGGCATTGTACCAGACGATGACGCGGCTGCACTGAAGGAGCGGGGAGTGGCGGCAGTGTTCCAGCCCGGGGCGTCGCTGGACGCGATCGTGGAATTCATCCGGAGCTCGGTTCCAGAGGTGTGGCCCGCGCTTCCGTCCGCCCCGATATAAGAATGGGATGGGGATGGCATAAGAATGGGCCGCGCGTTAATTGCCATAGGGTTATTGCTGGTAGTACTGGGACTGCTAGTGACCATCGGCGAGAAGCTGCCGTTCCATCCGGGGCGCCTGCCGGGCGATATTTACGTTCGCGGCAAGCGCGCCAGTTTCTATTTTCCGGTTGTGACTTGCATCCTTCTAAGCGTGGTGCTATCCCTGGCGACGTGGTTTTTCCGCCGCTAGAGAGCGCTCACTCTGCGGCAATTGGATTGCAACGCCATTGTCATGGATTTAAGCAAGACAATCGCTGAACTCTACCAGGAAAAAGCTAGGCTTGACAGGGTAATCGCCTCTCTTGAACAGCTCGGAGTGGATTCCTTTCCAGTGTCGGTCAGCGTTCCGAGGCGGGGCCGTAAGTTCATGAGTCCTGAGGAGCGGCACGACGTATCGGAGCGGATGCGCCGATACTGGGCGGACCGCAAGGCGGCGGAACAGCGGCCGCAGGTATTGACGATGACTGCGGCTTCAGCAGCCTAACCTGTCTCGTCGGTCGCCCGGTATACGCGGCGCTTGGCTGGGTGTGTCTTTTTCTCCGTTCGCAGTTCATCAAGTACTTTTTACCCTGGATTTTCTACATATTGGGGTTTCACTGGTTTACTTTGGTTTCTATCGGACCCGCCCCATTTTGTCCAGCGGCCAATACACAAACACGGCCTTCCCGTAGATATTCTGGCGCGGCACCAAGCCCCAGGCTCGGCTATCGTTGGATGAGCTCCGGTGATCTCCCAAAACGAAGTACTCGTCGTGCGCGATGCGTTGCGGCGGGCGCGACTGGTAGTCGCGGTAATCCTCCGGCACGTAATCCTCAATCAGCGGTTTGCCGTTCACTATCACCACTCCACGGTCGATTTCGACTGTGTCGCCCGGCAGCCCGATCACTCGCTTGATATATGATTTCGAGAGATCTCCAGGGAACCAAAAAACTACCGTGTCGCCGCGCTGAATGCTGCCGATCCCGAAGCGATAGGTGAATTTATTGATGAAGATGCGCTCCTGATCGCGCAGGGCCGGCATCATGCTGGTGCCTTCCACTTTCACCGGCTGATAGATGAAAACGATCAGTACGACGGCGATCAAGACGGATAGCGCCAAGTCGCGCATCCAGGATATCGGGTTGAAGCTGCCGGCCCGGACCGCTGGCGTCTCTGCAGGCGTGTTCGAAACCGGGGGCTGACTCTCTGGCATCCCGCGCTGCGATCCCCTTGCATTCTATTATAAAGCAGAGGGTAATAGTTAATGGGGCAGGCTCCGGCGGGACTGAACCGAAACCTGCCCCAGCGATTACTGCGCCTGCAGTGTGCCGGCGGCGAACACGGAAGCCCAGTTTCCACCGGTATTCCGCATCAGCTTGAACGCCATGGCCTCGCCTGCCTTCGCCGATTGCATGATGTTGCGCACGTCGGCGGCCGATGCTACGTGGTGGCGATTGATCTCCACCAGCACATCGCCCTTCTGCAGGCCGATGTCTTCGGCGAACGAACCCGGCTCGACGCTGGCGATCACCACGCCGCCAGCCTTCAGACCCATTTGTTCGCGGTCGGAGTCGCTCAGGTTCTGGACGTTGACGCCCAGGCGCGCATGCGTGGTTTCGCCTTCGCCGCCTTCAACAGACTCCTTGCCGGAACCGTCGTTGTCGGCTACGATCTGAGCGCGGTCGCCAATCTTGACCGATACTTCCACCGGCTTTCCATCGCGCAGGAGTTTCATGTCGACCGAATTGCCAGGTTGCGCCGCTGAAATCGTCTGCACGAGTTGGTCGCCGTCTTTCACGGGTTGGCCGTTGATCCCGACGATGATGTCGGCGGGCTGCATGCCGGCTTTCGCCGCCGGACCGCCAGCGGTCACCGACTGGACGAATACGCCGCCCGACGCTCCGTAAGCCTTCAACAGCGAACCGTTTTCCTCGCGGGCGAACTGAATGCCGATAGCGCCGCGGGAAACTTTGCCGCTCTTGATGATCTGGTTATACGAATTCACGGCCAAGTTGATGGGAAGGGCGAAACCAATGCCTTCGAAATTGCCGCTGCCGCTGACGATCATGGTATTGATGCCGATCACTTCGCCGTTGATATTGAGCAGCGGGCCTCCGCTATTGCCGCGATTGATGGCAGCGTCGGTCTGGAGGAAGCGCTGCAATTGGTGGTCGCGCTCACCGAGGTCGCGCCCTTTTGCGCTGATGATGCCGGCGGTCATGGTCTGATCGAGCCCAAAAGGGGAGCCAATGGCTACGGCCCAGTCGCCGACTTCGATGGCGTCGGAATTGCCAATGTGGACCGGCGTAAGCTGCTTGCCGGCGTCGATCTTCAGTACCGCGAGGTCGAGTTCGGAGTCGGTGCCGATCAGTTTAGCCGGATATTGGGTGTGGTCGCCGGGCAGCGTTACTTGAATGCGGACGGCGTTTTCGACGACATGGTTGTTGGTCAGAATATAGCCGTTGCGGTCGACCACGAAGCCTGATCCAAGGCCTTGGGCGCGCCGCGGCTGCTGTGGCTGCGCCGGCATATTCGGCATGATGTTTCCGAACGGGCTCATATCGCCAAACGGATTCTCATTGGACGGACGCCCATTGAAGAAGAATTGAGTGTTGCTGCGCTTCTCCTGAATCGTGCTGACGATCTGAACGACCGAAGGCTCGGATTCCTTGGCGATCTTGGTGAACGAGTTGGATAGTTGAACCGGACTGGGAATGGTCAGCGCGGCGGGTGTGGCGCCGGCCGCGCGGGCAATCCCTGTGTGGCTCACCAGGTTTGCGGTTAGTAACCCTGCGCAGCCGAGTAGGAGCGCAAGGGTAACGTGGCTTCTGTTTAGCTTCATGTTGTTTGTCCTTTGTTTGAAAAGAATCTATTGCTTATATACCGTGCAAGACCGGGGATGGCGGCGGTTCGAAGAATACCACCGCGATCACGACGTAATTCGGGGACACGTCCACTTGCCATGCGCGCACCAGCATGATAGGAGCATCTGTCAGGACGGGCGGAGCGGGAAGATCGAGTTTGGTCAAGCGACCGGCGAACGAACGCGGCCGTGGCGGGACAAATTTCTTCGGTGCGAACGATATGGCGGGCGCCGCCGGTGCGCTAAAGTGCGCGATGGCCATGGGGGCCGCGGCCCTCTCCTGTATGCCCACCGGCGGAGTAGTCCGGGCGGCCACAACCAGGCCGGCGCACACCAAGGCGCATGCCGCCATCCAGCCGGAAGGCGAGAAGCGCGGCGTCGCGTTGCGATCGGGCTGGAGTAGGGCTTCCACGCGAGCCCTGAGCTGCCACCGCGTCCGGGTGGTCGCGCCGGGCGCCAGTTGCGGGGTTGGCGCGCGGCGGGTCAATTCATGCAGATGCGTCAAGCAGGCCGCGTACGGGCGGGCCTCGCCGGTAGTCGCAACGACCCAATCGTCGCAAGCCATTTCGCGCTCGATCTGTAGACGCCGCCCGATCCAATAAATGGCTGGATTGAAGAAAAACACCGCTTGCGCGACGGCCTGCACGAGTTGCGTCCAATCGTCCCAGCGGCGCAGATGGGCCGCTTCGTGGCAAAGCACTTGTTCGAATTCCGCGGCAGTGAGGGCATCCACCAAGGACTGCGGGAATACGATGGCGCGGCGCACAAAACCCGCAGCCAAGGGTACCCGGACTTCAGTCGAAGCAAGCACGCGGAGACCGCCGCGCTGGCCCAGCAGGTTGGCCCGGCGTTTCAGGCCGTCGATGTGGACCAGGCTCCAGGCGACCCGCGCCAGCAGGATTGCAGCGATAGCCAGCCAAACCACGATTGCGTATACCGGCCAATGCGCCGTTACGGGAATGCTCCAATGTGCGGAAGCCGTTGCCGGGGTGATCGCGGCTGGGGCGGGTGTAGATCTGGGGATCAAAAGCACAGCGGGCGCCGCCACCGCCGACAGGAGCGCGGTGAACCAGATCGCATAGCGGGTGGTCGCATTCGAGCGCGGCAGGAGCCGGATCATCCCCGCCGCCAGACTGGCCGGCAACAATCCGAGCCATAGGCTGTTGAGTGCGCTCGATACCGCCACCGCAGCCGCAACATCTGCCAATTCAAGCCAGTTCACTGCGCGCCCTCCGCTTCACCCGAGATCAGCCGCTTCAGCCTTCCGAGCTCCATTTCATCCAATTGCTCATCTTCCAAAACGTTTAAAATCAATAGTTCAGGAGAATCCTGAAAAAATCGTTTCACCAAATTTCGAACCGCCTTGCGGCTGGCCTCGCCTCTTTCCACCACAGGATGATAGACGAACGCGCGTCCTTCTTTGGTATGGCGAACATATCCTTTTCGTTCCAGAATGCGAAGTGTGGTAAGAACTGTGTTGTAAGCGACCAAGGAATTGGACATCGCGCCGACTACATCGGTCACCACTGCGGAACCCTTCTCCCAAAGGATTTCCATGATGGGGAGTTCGGCTTCGGTGAGCGTGGGTGACTGTTTCCGTGCCATGGGCCATTCTCTTAATGAATTAAGAATTGCTCTAATTCAGTTTTACAACGAAGCTGGGCTGGCTGTCAACTAATTTTTTAAGAATTGAAGTTGTGGCCCTTCCAATCGGCAGATGACTATGCGAAGCGCTACGGATATGGTATCCTTAACGTAGGATGATAGTTTGGTAAGGAGGCAATGATGCAAGGCAGTGCGGCAAGGATGCAAGCTAGTAAAGTTACTACCAAGGGGCAAGTTACCATTCCGAAGGAAGTCCGGGAGCGATTGCAGGTGCGCGCGGGCGACGTGATCGCATACGAGATCCAGGATAACGGGCTGGTTATGGTCCGCAAGTTGGAACCTTTCGACGCCGGGTGGCACCGCGCGCTGGCGAATACTCTGGCTGACGAATGGAACTCCCCCGAAGACGATGAGGCCTTCGGTGACCTGTGAGCCGTGGGACGTGGTAGTGGTTCCCTTTCCTTTCACCGATTCTCCGGCGAGTAAGCGGCGACCCGCCTTGGTGCTCAGTTCGCAAGCGTTCAACCATGCCTCCGGCCATTCCCTCATGGCCCAAATTACTAAGGCAAAGCAGTCCACTTGGCCCGGCGATTTCAGGATCCAAAACGTCGAGGCGGGTCTACCTGAAGAGTGTATCGTGCGTATGAAGCTGTTCACGATCGACAACCGCCTGATCCAAAAACGGACCGGGCGTTTGAGCGCAACCGACCAGGAGCAGGTGCGCGGCGGCCTGCGGCAGTTGATGGCGCTTTAAATGGCGCTTTAATCGCGATTGACATTCCCCCCGGTTTGTGGTTACCCTGGATTCGTTTCGAAGACTGCCGGTGTTTTATGGGAAGCTGGTGCAAATCCAGCACGGCCCCGCCACTGTAAGCGTGGAGGACCGGTCGAACATGAGCCACTGTCCCGAAAGGATGGGAAGGCCGACCGGTTCGTGGAAGCGCAAGTCAGGAGACCGACCGGCACGACTCCGTAATTGCGGCTCTCGAGGGAGGAGCCTACAATGCGTCTTCTTGTCTTATGGCTCGGGCTATTGCCCGGGGCTTTCGCAGCATCGTTCACCATTAGCGGAACTGTGCTGGACCCGTCCGGTGCTGGAATCGCGGGCGCACAGGTATCCGCAGTCAACCGATTGGGCGTAGCGCAACAAACCTCCACGGACCAAGCTGGCGGGTTCACGCTGAAACTTTCCGGTAGCGGCGAGATGCGCTTGGCCATCACCGCGCCCGGTTTCGCAACAAAGAATATCCCGCTGTCCGGCGCGACCGATGCGGAGCAACTAACCGTACATTTGAATATCGCGCCGCAAGTGGATTCGGTGCGCGTTGCCGGATCCACGATGGACGTGCCGCTCAGCGAGCAGGGCAGCAGCGTCAACATCGTTCCGCGCGAGGAAATCGCGGAACGCAACGAAGGCCTGGCGGTGGATCTGTTGCGGTACTTGCCCGGGATCACCATCGGCCAGACCGGCAGTCCCGGCGGCGTAGCGGACATGTTCATCCGCGGCGGCGATTCTAATTTCACTCTGGTGCAGATCGACGGGGTCCCCGTGAACTCCGTCGGCGGCGGTTTCGACTTCTCCTTCATTCCAACGGATTGGCTGGAGCGCGTGGAGGTAATCGAAGGGGCGCAATCCTCGGTCTACGGAGCTTATGCCAATAGCGGGGTGGTCAATTTCGTCACGCGCGCCGCGTCCGATTCGCCGGAAATCGACGTTATCGCCGAAGGCGGCACCTATCAGGAGCACCGCCTCGCCATAGGCGCCTCGGGTACTCTGGCCGGCTTTGGCGTTGCCGCATTCGCCTCGCAGCTTGGGGACAACGGTCCGGTGACCAACAGCGATTACCGCAATGACAACGTGGCGCTGCATGTCACGCGGTCGTTCGGCCGGCAAAGCGTGTCGTTTGGCGGCGACTACAATGCCAACGACGTCGGCGACCCCGGCCCTTATGGTTCCGATCCGGGGAACGATTTCACCGGCATCGATACCGTCAGCCGGGACAAGAACGATTTCTCCGACTACTTCCTGCATCACCAGATCGATATCTCGCCGCGGTTTCGCCAAGAGACATTTGCCAGCTTTTTTCTGGAAAACAGCGGCTACACGAGCCCCTATGGATTCAGTTATGAAAAGGACTTGCGCGGCCAGTTCGAGACGCGGAGCATCGTCAGCATCGCGCCTTGGTACACGGCCGCGTTCGGCATCAGCCTGGCGCGCGAAGAAGTGAAGAACACGTACATCGCCGACGATTACAACACTTCATTCCCGATAAAACGCGACGACACGGGTATCTATTGGGAGAATCGTTTTCAGCTTGGCGGCCATTTCTTCTTCAATGCCGGAGTGCGGGGCGAGATCATAGAAACCCCGTTCATTCCGGAGGATCTTGCCGATGGGCGGCCGCCATTTCCGGCCAACACGGTGACCAAGATCAATCCGAAGCTGGCGGCGACTTACGTATTGCGCGGCACTCGGCTGCATAGCTCATTCGGGACGGGGATCCGTCCGCCCGCCGGGCTGGAGCTTGCGTTCACCAACAATCCGGCGCTGAAACCGGAGCGCACGGCTACCTTCGATTTCGGCGTGGAGCAGCACACGCTTCGCGGCAAACTGTTGCTGGACGCGACCTATTTTTACAATCGGTTCTACGACCTGATCGTCTCGCTGGGCGGAAACCTGGCGGTGCTGAGCGCCTATCAAACGGACAACCTGTCGAATGCGCGGGCGCAAGGCGCGGAATTGTCGGCGCGTTACCGCCCGGCGCGCTGGATGTCCCTGGCGGCATTCTACACTTATCTGGATTCGGAGGTCTTATCGCTGAACGGTTCCACGGGCCTCGCGCCGATTCCTTTTTCGGTGGGCCAGGAGTTGATCCGGCGGCCCGCCAATTCCGGCTCGTTTGTCTCCACCTTCAACCGTGGGCGGGTATCGGCGAATGTGACGGGTTACTTTCGCGGCTCCGACCTGGATGTGGACCCCTCCTATGGCGCGTCGGCGGGCCTCTACCCGTGCCGGGGCTTTTTCGACATGGGCGTCAACCTGAACATCCGCTTGAGCGCTGGACTGACCGCGTATGGAAACCTACGCAACGCGCTGAATGAGTCCTACGAGGAAGTCTTGGGATTCCCTGCGCCAAAGCTGAACTTCGTGGCAGGGATGAAGTGGACGCTGGCTAAACATTGATGCAATCCTGGCCGTGCCGTAAACCGGGAATCAAGCTCAATCTTGGGATGGCACGCTCACCAGCGTGAATTTTTTCACAGCGGCGGCGTCTCCCTTATGGCCGGAATTGGCTTTGGCTTGTGCGTTCACGATCCATGCATCCCTTCGATACCATGCCGCGTCCAAATCGTGGGGAGATTGAAGGACCTCCAAATTGAAAATGTCTTTTATCGAACGCGGCTTAATCAGCGTCATTTTCCTGGGGTTGCCTGCTTTAGCGGCACCCTCACCAGTGCCCGGAATCAAGAACTTCTACCAAGTGGACCAGCAAGTCTACCGCGGAGCGCAGCCGACTCCCGAGGGGTTCAGCTATCTCAGCCGGCTTGGGGTTAAGGTCGTGCTGGATTTACGTAAGGACGACGCACGCTCGGTTTCCGAACAGCGATTGGTCACGGCGGCAGGAATGCGATATATCAATGTGCCCATGACCGGTTTGACGCCGCCGACCCAGGCCGACACCGACAGACTCCTGACGCTCCTGGAAGATCCTGCTGCCGGACCCATATTTGTGCATTGTAAGCGCGGCGCAGATCGGACGGGTGCGGTAATTGCCGCGTACCGAATCGATCACGGGAAATGGGATAACGCGCGGGCGCTGGAAGAAGCCATGACGGATGGCATGAGTGGATGGCAATTTCAGCGTCAAGAATACATTCGGACGTTCCATGGCAGAGCTATGGCCGTTCCGCCAATTGAGTCTGCTGTCGCCGGCACTAGGGATTCTGCCGCTGCGAAATAACTCAGCGGGCCAGTACGCGCCGTGCTGCACTGGCCTAACCAAGTGCAGAACGTGCATACGGTCAAGCCAAAATTGCCTGTCCATCGCGTATGCCGACCGGCTCTTGGCAGCGACCTTGGCATGTACGCAGTCAGCTATTGCGCGATGGCTTCGGGCCGAAGGCTCTCTTCGGCCAACGTGGGAACCACCGGCATGGCAACTTGGCTCAGAGCCGAGATGACATCTCCGCTGCCACCACAAACGCACGGTGGCCCCTCTCCGTCAAAATAGCCGTCGCACGCGGATAGTTCCGTAGCAAAACAAAAGGGTTTATGGTGCACTGCTTGGTGCCCCCTCCGGATTTGTCGTAGCACGACATGTTCCAAAAGGGATTGGCCCGAACCGTGCAGCGTATGTTTGCGAAGCGATATCGCAGCGTCGGAACGAATCGGCAAAAATCAGAGAGGTGAATCCATGGCTTTGCTGCTTAAGAGAGAGGTCACGGAAACCGTTCTTGTTGTCGAAGACGACACTGCCATCCTCAAACTGGTTCAGTTCATTCTTGAAGAGGGCGGTTTTGAAGTGCTGGCCGCCAGTTCTGCCAAGAAAGCCATCCGCATCGAAGCCGTTTTCTCACGAACTATCCATCTGCTGCTTTCGGACGTCATGATGCCGGACATGTGCGGGCCGGACTTGGCGGATGTGTTGAAGCTACGCCGGCCCGAAATGCGTGTAATGCTGATGTCCGGTTACGCCGATGGCGCTATGCTTGTTCTGAACCACGGCTGGCACTTCATCCAAAAGCCGTTCCTGCCGGTAGCCCTGCTCGGGAGCGTGACCGACGTCTTGCACACAGAAACGATCGATCAAGGGTCGGACCATTTCGACCCGCGCAAGTAATATCGGCTCGCGCGCATCCCTCGGAGGCGACTCAGCACTACGCAGCGCGGGACGGATCGTCCGGGGGATTCTCGTGATCGTCAAGCCGGACGTCATGCGCTTCCGCGATATTCGCCAGCCGGTTGATAGCATCCAGCACCTGTGCCAAGCGCCGTTCGTTTTGCTGGTACATGGCGGCCAGCAAATCCACCGCTTGCGTCAGCGCTTCGTGCCGTTCGGTCAACTTTTCGAGGCGTTCGTCAAGGGTCATGGCGTACCCAGAATTGATTTCATCATAACAGGCGAAGCACGCACGGTGTATCCTGCATGCATGGAGATCAAATTCGACCAGCCGCGCTTGGCCATCAATCGTGTCTACACTCGTCTGGGCGACGCGGGTGAAACCAGCCTCGTAGGCGGGCAGCGCGTGCCCAAGCATTCCCTGCGCATCGATGCCTACGGCACCGTGGACGAGTTGAATTCGTTCGTGGGGCTGGCGCGCCAGACCGCTGCGGGCGACCCCGCGCATCTTGAAGTTTCGGCGCTGGGCGGCATCCTGCTGCGCGTGCAGCACGAGCTATTCAACTTAGGTTCCATATTGGCCACTCTGCCCGAGGACGTGCACCCACGTCAGGCCCGGATTACCGCGGTGGAAATCGCTCAATTGGAAGCGGAGATGGATCGGGCCAACGAGGACTTGCCGGTTTTGCGCTCGTTCGTGCTGCCGGGCGGCTCGCGGCTCAACGCGGAACTGCACGTTTGCCGGACTGTTTGCCGCCGCGCCGAACGCATCGTCACGGCTCTGGCGCGCGAGGAGCCGGTCCCCGCCGAGGCCGTGAAATATCTGAACCGCCTCAGCGACGCGTTCTTTGTCTGGAGCCGTTGGGCCAGCCGCCAAAGCGGCGCGCCCGAAACGCTGTGGGAACCCAACCGCGCCGCTAGCGGCCGCGAACCGAGCGGCGGTACACTATCTGAATAAGGAGAGCACAATGGCTCAAGGAAACGATCAAGGAAACGATCGAGAACGCAATGTTCGGCCTTTGGCGCTGAGCTTGACCGTCGTCGGAGCGATCCTGCGTCTGTTGCCGCATCCGCCGAATTTCGCTCCGGTGGGCGGCATGAGCCTCTACGCGGGAGCCCGTTTGCGGGGCTGGCAGGCTTTTGCAGTGCCGCTGCTGTTGATGGCAGTGACCGATCCGCTACGGCCGGAAGGCAGCTATTCCATCGCGACGCCGTTCGTCTATCTCAGCTTCATGATCAGCGTGTGGATCGGCCGGCGCCTGCAATCCACCGAGAGTCCCCTGCGTATCGGCGCGGCGTGCCTGCTCTGCAGTGTGCAGTTCTTCCTGATTTCGAATTTCGGCACCTGGTTGGGCTGGTATTCGCATACGTGGTCCGGGCTGGCGCTTTGCTACACGCAGGCCATTCCATTCTTTGGGCGCACGCTGGCCAGCGACCTGTTTTACTCCGGCGTGCTGTTCGGCCTGCACGCATGGCTAAGCCGCACGGTGCGCACCGCCGAGCGGGTCCCCGCAACCGCTTGAAGCGCACGCTGCTTTCGTGGTCGAGCGGTAAGGATAGCGCTTGGGCCTTGCACCTGATGAGATCCCAGATGGGCGCGGATATTGCCGGCCTTTTGACTACGTTCAACCAGTCCGCCGACCGGGTGGCCATGCATGCCGTCCGCCGCAAACTGCTGCAGGCGCAAGCCGCTGCGGCCGGTCTGCCGGTGCGGGCGCTCGAGCTTCCGTGGCCCTGTTCCAATGAGGAGTACGAGTCCCGAATGGCCGAAGCGTGCCGGGCGGCGGTGGCGGATGGATTCGAAGCCATCGCGTTTGGCGATCTATTCCTGCGCGATATCCGCGAATACCGCGAGCGCAAGCTGGCGGGCAGCGGACTGGAGCCGCTGTTTCCGCTTTGGGAGATTCCCACGCCTGACCTGGCGCGGGAGATGATCCGTAGCGGGCTGCGCGCCAGAATTACCTGCGTGGATAAGAAGCAACTCGATGCGAGCTTTGCCGGACGCGAGTTCGATGCGGTGTTACTGGGGGATCTGCCGCCGCACGCAGATCCGTGCGGAGAGAATGGCGAGTTCCACACGTTCGCTTACGCCGGGCCAATGTTCGCGCATCCGATCCCGGTCGTCGCGGGTGAATTGCGCGATGCAGATGGGTTTGTCTTCGCGGACCTGTTGCCGGAGATCTGATGCCGCGTATCGTTTCCATGATTTCGAGCGCCACCGAGATTGTGCATGCGCTGGGAGCGCTGCCGTGGCTGGTGGGCCGTTCGCACGAGTGCGATTATCCCGAAGAAGTGCGCGCGCTGCCCGTATGTACCGCGCCGCGTTTCGCGGTGGATGGCGACAGCCGCGAAATCGACCGCCTGGTAAGACAGAGCATGGCGGACTCGATCTCCGTCTACCAAGTGTTCGACGATGTGCTCGAGCGCTTGCAACCCACGCACATTCTGACCCAAATCCACTGCGAGGTCTGCGCGGTAAGCCTGCGCGATGTGGAACGATCGGTAGCCGGGCGTTTGGCCAGCCAGCCGCGAGTGGTGTCGCTGCAGCCGAGTTCGCTGGCCGAGGTTTGGGAAGATATCCGCCGTGTGGCGCGATCGCTCGACATCGAACCGCGCGGCGAGCAAGTGGTGGCGGGCCTGCAACACCGTATGCAAGCGATCGCCGATGTTGTCGCCAGCGCGCCGCGCCCGCGGTTGGCCTGCATCGAGTGGATCGAGCCGCTAATGCCTACGGCCAACTGGATGCCTGAAATGGTGGAGATGGCCGGAGCGGAGAACGTGGAATGGCGCACGTGGGACGATCTGGCCGCGGCCGATCCGGACGCGATCCTGGTGATGCCCTGCGGTTTTGACCTGGAGCGCGCCGTGAGTGAGATGTACTGGCTCACCGGGCGCGACGGTTGGGATAACCTGCGCGCGGTCCGCAACAGCCGCGTCTTCGTGGCGGACGGCAATCAATACTTCAATCGTCCCGGACCGAGGTTGGTTGAGTCACTGGAAATTCTGTCCGGGATCGCGCATCCGGAAATTTTCCCCCCGCGTCACGCCCGCAACGCAGCGACAGCTTTCCCCTTGCCATCCTTGGTGACATAGAAGGGCCGCTTTTCGACGTCGTACGCGGTGTCCGGCGGGATGCCCAGCGCCGTGTAGATGGTGGCGTGCAGATCCTCGATGGTCACCGGATTTTCGACGATGCTGCATGGGCGTTCATCCGCGGTGCGCCCGTACAGCATGCCCTTGGGCGCGCCCCCGCCGAACATCAGTACCGAACAGGCTTCCGTGAAGTGCCGGTGCATGCCGTAGTGCTTCGGCTCAGTCATGATATCCGGTTGATTGACCTGGTTCTTGACTAGGGCGCCAGGTTTGCCCTCGGTCATCATGTCGCGGCCGAATTCGCTGGCCAATACCACCCGGGTACGGTCCAGCAAGCCGCGCGCTTCCAGGTCGAGAATCAACTGCGCGACTGGCGCGTCGATGGCTTCCTTCATGCCGATGGCGCGCTTGTGCCCATTCTCGTGAGTATCCCAGTAGCGGAAGGGGATGTATTCGGTGGTCACTTCGATGAAGCGCGCGCCGGCTTCCACCAGGCGGCGCGCCAGCAGGCAGCCCAGCCCGAAGCGGCCGGTATTGTAAGTATCGTAGCTGGCCTTGGGCTCCAGGCTCAGATCGAACGCCTTGGCGGCGGGCGAGGTCAACAGGCGGTGCGCATTTTCGAACGAGCGCAGCAGGCTCTGGCGTTGGAAGTCGCTGCCATATTGACCTACCGGACTGGCGGCCACCAGCTTCTTGTATTCGTCGTATCGGCTGGCGAAGCGCGCCGGGCCGATGTGTTCGGAAGGCCGCACGCGCGATACCGCGTCCTGCGGATCCACGATCAGAAAAGGCGCGTGCTCGCTGCCCAGAAAACCGGCGGTGTGAAACGCTTTCACCGCGTCGCTTTCGCCGCCGATTTCCAAATTCTGGCCGATATCGATGAACGCGGGAATGTCCGGATTGCGCGGCCCCAGCGTACGCGAAACCACCGCGCCCATGTGAGGCGCAGCGACCGACTGCGGAGGCGCATAGCCGGTGTGCCAATGAAACTGATGGCGCGAATGCAGGATGAAACCGAGATCGCCGACCCGGTGGGAGCGGATCAGCGTGCCGCGGTCCATGATCTTGGCGATACGCTCCAGCCCAGCGGAGATCTTGATGTTATCGACCGCGGTGTCGATCGCGGGAAATGTGCTCAGGACGCGCTTCGACTCCATGCCGGGTTCAAAGGGCGTGTACCGCTTGGGATCGAAAGTTTCGGTCTGGGCCATGCCGCCCGCCATCCAGAGCAGGATGAGGCTGTCGGCCCGCGGCGCGATCTTGGTGCTGCCTGCCAGCAGGCGCGCTTCGGAGCCCGACAGCGCGGCCAGAGCGGCGGCTCCGGAAGCACGCAGGAAATTGCGGCGGGAAAGTCCGGTCGAGATCGCACGTTCGATTCTCCGCTCGTCGCGGTTCATGACATCTATGGTACTACTTCAACGAATTAATTTCAGTCGTTTAAGGTCGTCTTCCGTCCAACAGGCTTGGTCTTCAATAATACCCTGGAGGGTCTTAATCTTGAAGGTGCCGCCGCTCCCGTGGAGCCATCGCGCGTGAGGGCTGCGGTAAGCTCGCGAGCGGTGAGCGACCGCAGACCGCGGTAGTCGATTGCCATGACTTCTAGACCGTGACTGCGATGTGGGGTTGTTCTTGAGAGATCTCCTCAACCTCAACCCAGTCCTCCGGGCCTTCTGGCAGTGGCTTCCCTTCCTGCATGAATTCCTGCACGATCATGTGAACGACCTCGCTGATGTTCTTGAGTGCCTCCTCTCGAGTTTCGCCCCAAGTCGAGCCACCAAGCTTCTTGAGTGCAGGACAGTAGACGTGCCAGCCCGACGGCTTTCCGTCGAAATCCTCATCGGGCTCCAGGATCACCTTGAACTTGTAGATCTTCATGCTTGTTACTAGGGATCGTGCGATCACGTCCGGACTCTGCCCGCCGCAATTTCCTGCGGCAGTTGACAGTATCCATATTACTATTACTGCCGAAGGAGGTTTGTACGAAAGGTCGCACCCGCACAGCGCCAGGCGTTGGTTCACGCACAAATCGCCCATAGGCAGGTATTCCGCTCCAACTGAGCGGCAGGATATACTGTTTCCAAACTGCGTTTCCGCGATAGGAAACTCGGCTAACTGAAGACGGAGTTAACTCATGCTGTTATCGCACGGGCTGGCTATATTTTCAATACTTACCACCCTGCCTGTGGCCGCACAGGTTCGTCTGGCTTCCGATGTTACCACTGAAAGCCCCCGCCCGCGGCATGCCCCAATAAGTATTATCGAAGAGCGCGAAGACAGCACGGTTTCAAGCAACAATTGGAGCGGCTACGCGGTAACCGGGGCCGCGGGCTCCTTCACCGCAGCCAAAGGGTCCTGGATTGTCCCGGCGGTCACCTGCACCTCGGGCACTCAATACGCCGCCTTCTGGGTGGGGATCGATGGGTACAAATCCGAAACCGTCGAGCAAACCGGAACGGATTCCGACTGCTCGAAAGGTGTGCCGTCGTATTACGCCTGGTATGAGTTTTTCCCGCAGCCTTCGTTCGTGGTCAGCAGCCTCACCATACAGCCTGGCGACCGCATGTCGGCAGAGATAAGTTATAGTGGCCGGAAGTTCACTGTCACCATTACGGATGTAACCACCGGAGAATCCTTCAGCAAGACCGCGCTAGTGCCGTCGGCGGAGCGCAAGTCCGCGGAGTGGGTCGCCGAAGCCCCCACCAGCACTACCGGGATCCAGCCCCTGTCGGATTTCGGCACAGTCCTGTTCGGCGACGACAGCACGAGCGTGCCGGGAAGTTGCTATGCCACGATGGATGGCGCAACTGGCCCGATCAGTTCGTTTGCGAATATCTACGAGATTACGATGGTCAGCCTGAAGGGTGCGACCGAGTCGGTTCCCTCGGCTCTCTCTTCGGACGGCTCCAGCTTCTCGGCTACGTGGGTGTCGAAGTAGCTGCTGAATTACTTCCCATCCACCGAGAAAGCCAGCAACACATTACCCGGCACCTCCCCGAACATTCCATACCCGGAGTTCACATACAACGTCCCGCCCACCACCACCGCGCCGGGACCGTCCAGCGATCCGCCCTTGGCCTTTACTCCGTTCACGGCCTGATACTCCACGGCGGTGTCCACATCCCACACGATCCGCCCATCGGCGGTGGCATAGGCGCGCAAGTGGCCGTCCAGCGAGCCCGAGAAAACCACACCCGGAATCACGGTCACGGCTGCCGATTGCGCGGGGCTGCATCCGGGCTTGCTGCAACCCGGCGGCGGCGTAGACCAGACTCGCTCTCCAGTAGCCAGCTTCAGCGCGAACATCCCGCCAGCCTCGCTCAGATTCTTTGTCGCGTAGTGGTCCGAGACGGCCGCATAAACGTTTTGGCCGTCCGACGCATTGCCCCACTGCACGCCACCGAGCGGGCCGCCTTTGCCCACACGCACGCTCCACAATAGTTCGCCCTGCTGATCCGGGTCGAGCGCATGCACCATGCCGGATTTCTGCCCGGCCACCAGCGCGCGCTTGCCGTTCGGCAAATCCACCAGGTTCGGCGAGCAACCAAAATCGAAATCCGGACCGTTGGTTTCCGGGCAATTGTCCCCGGTGGGACAGCCCAGATTATACGCATCACCGGCGGTTAACTGGCGCGACCAGAGCAGCTTTCCGGTATCCATATCGAAAGCCAGGAACGAATCGCTGGTGCGCGCGGCCGGATCCGAATAGGCATCGCCCGTGGTCACATACACGGCGCGCAGTTTCGCGTCAATCGTAGGCGACGACCACACGCCCGCGCCGGACGGCCCCCAAAGCTGGGTGCCTTGCTTATTCTTGCGCACAGGATGCGGCGCTTCCGCTATGGTGTAACTCTTCCAGATCTGCTTGCCGGTAGCGGCATCGAGCGCGGTCACGGCGCCGCGAAACTTGCAGCATTCGTACTTGGGCGCCGCGCCGGTGACCTCCTCATACGAGGAATCCGGAACATACAGCCGGCCCTCGTAGAGCGCCGGAGCGCCTGTGATCATGGCGGCCGGATGCTCTTCCACGCGCACCTTCCATAGCAGCACGCCCGTGGCCGCATCCACCGCATAGGCTTGCGCGCGCTGGTCGCCGAAATACGCCACCCATTTTGCGCCCACCGGCCCGATGCTGATGGCGCTGCGCACCGGTGTATCGGCTTTGAACATCCAGTAGATGCACCCAGAGCCCGCATCCAACGAATATATTTTGCCCGAGTCGCTGCCAGCGAAGATGCGTCCTCCGACGACGGTTGGCTGTGCAAACGCGCGGCCGCCGCCGGGAAAGCCGAACGCCCACTTCAGCTTCAGTTGCGGCACCTGGTCCGCGCGCAAGCCTGCCATGGCCGCCGGTTGCATGCGGCGATTCGAGGCGTCCACGCCCCAACCGTTCCAGTAAGGGCCGGAGAACGGCTTATCGAAAGCCGGCGCGGGTTCGGCGCATGCGCCTTTCTGGACCGCTTCCTCTGAGCCGAACGATTTGCCGGTGACGAACAGGGCCACGGATCGAGCCTCGGCGGGCGTGAGCGCCTTTCCCTGTTCGGCCATTTTGCCGGTGGTCAGCGCGGCCATCACCTTCTCCGGAGTGAACTGGCTCAACGTGAGGAGTTGCGGCGCGCGCCCCAGGCCTTTATCGTGACACTGCGCGCAGTGTTTCCCATAGACGGCGGCGCCGTCGTTTTGCGCGTCATTTTGCGCCAGGCCCGCCGCGCAGCTCGCTAATACAAGTATTGAAACTCGGGATGCAGCAATAAACTCCACAGAAGATCCTCCAAAGCCGCCGGCGCAAGTTTTCCGCCGGCAAAGTATTTGTTTACGATGCGCGCCTCCTGCGAGTTCGGTTTTCGCGCGAAAAGTTGTAAATAAAGCCGCTGCTCCGCCTCGTTGACGCTCTTGAAAATCGGCGGCGCAAGCACCGGCGGCGCCCCTGAAACACGCACCAACCGCTCCTTATCGGGCTCGGCGGCGAAGATGAAGAAGCGCACCGCACCCTCGACATCGTCGGTAGTGGAGCGGTCGTCCAGGGCTACGCGGCCGCGCATCCGTACGTAGCCGAGGCCCTCGATCGGAATTACCAGCCGACTGCCCAGCGGTGTGGTGATAGCCTCGCCGGCGGGCTCTTTGTTGGCGGTGAGCAACTGCTGCCCAAACCCCGCGGGCGCCAGATCGGCCAAATCCTTCACGCCCTGCGGACCGAAGAATTCCACGCGGATCCAGCCTGCCACCGTGCGTGTTGGATCGTAAGAGCCGGCATCCGCCTCCAGCAGCCACAATCGCTTGAGGCCGGAGATGTCGATATCGAAATCCACCACGCCTCTGCGCAGCCTGCCGCTGTCGAAAAGGTTTTCCGGCGGACCCGCGGGATGCCCCGCCAGTTGACCGAGCAATCGCTGCGAGCCGCGCCGCAGCATGTTCTCCAGGCTCGCGCCGTTCACCAGTTCCAGCGCCTGGAAAGTTGTCGGGCGATTGTCGCGCGTGGTGAAAACCTGGTCGCGAATGGGGCGGCCCAACGCCAAGTCCAGCGGCGACGCCCTGAATTGCCAGTCGCGCGATGGGACTGCCACCGGTTCCCTTTTAGCGTCGTGGTCGGGGTTTTTCTCGTACAGGCGCCATTCCCCAGTCACGGCCGAAACCGTATCGGCGAATTCCTCGGCAGTCAGCCGCCGCACCACCGGACCGCGAAACACGTAAGGCTTCTCCGGCAACTCGGGGCTAACGGCGGCCGGCAATTGATACGCCTTCGAAGTCATCAACAGCCGCAGCAGGTATTTCAAATCGCTGCCGTGCGCGGTGAAGTCGGAGGCCAGCCAATCGAGCAGGTCCGCGTTCCACGGCTCGCCATCCATCTCGTCCACGGGTTCCACCAAGCCATGTCCGAAGAGCTTTTGCCAATAGCGATTGACGATGGTGCGGGCGACCCGGCCATTCCGCGCATCCGTGAAGAAACCCGCCGCCGCGGCGTGGCGCGCCGTGAGCGGGGCATCCTCCGGCACAGTACCCAGCTCGGGATAAAGCAATTGCGGCCCCGTGTACGTGCCGGTCTTCACGTCACAGCGCACCAATTCCAGCCGGCTCTGCGGCGCGAACAACGCCGCCATCCCATAGGATTCGCGCAGCTTGTACCGGTTGATGAAGCTATCGTGGCAGGACGCGCACTTCAGATTGACGCCCAGAAAAATCTGCGCCGTATTCTGCGCCGCCTGCATGTAAGGCGTCTGGCTGGCGTTGATATCGCCGCGCCAGTTGACGCCGATCAGGAAGCCTTCCGGGTCGCTCTTCTCCACCGGGTTCACCAACGCGGTGATCATCTTGTCGTACGGCAGGTTACGTTCCAGCGCGCCCAACAGCCAATCGGAGATGGACTTGCGCTCGCCCGCATATTCGCCGCCTTGATCGTTGCGCAGCAAGTCGTTCCACCAGGTGATCCAATGTTCCGCGTAGGGCTGCGAATCGGCGAGCAGCGCATCGATAAGCCGTGCGCGTTTATCGGGACCGCCTTCGTGCAAAAAGGCTTCCAGTTGCGCCGGTGTCGGCGGCAAGCCCCACAGGTCGAAATAGGCGCGGCGCGCGAATCGCGCATCGGGAGCCACCGCCGGGAAGGCGATCGCATGCTTCGCGAAGTATGCCGCGATGAAGCGATCGACGGGATTCGCTTCGTCTCCAGCCGGCAGATCGAGTTGGCGCGGCGAAATTGGCGCGACCCAACCACTGGTGGCCGGCACGGTTTCCGGCCATACCGCCCCGGCATCGATCCAGTCGCGTAGCGTGGCAATCTGGGATGCGGTCAGCGGCTCGCCGGAAGCTGGCATGATCGCGCCGCGCTGCCCGGATACTTTCTCGATCAGCAGGCTGGCGCCGCTGCTGCCGGGTACAATCGCTGGACCACTCTCGCCGCCGGTTAAGGCCAGCGCGCGGCTGGCGAGCGATAATCCCGCCGCAGGCTTCGTGCCGCTGTGGCAAGGAGCGCACCGCGCCGCCAGGATGGGGTGGACTTCCGTGTCGAAGTCCGCCGCCTGAGCTAAGACTGGCAGCGCCAATAGGGCTGCCGCGCGGACGATGCGGAGAAAGTGCATGCGATGGAGTGCCGGTCACAATTATATAGCGATGCGGAGTGAGGAGGGATGGCCAGCGGCTCATTCGTTGTCATCGGCAAGCTCGTAGTCAGCCGACCGATTCCCGCCGCAGGAGCCACCGGCGTAGAGACTCCTGCGTTTCACCTGATTTGCGACCGGCCTGAAGGCCCTCTACGCTGATGTCTTCGTCCAGATCCGGCCAGTGAATCCCCTCGCCGCCCCCAATGAGACGCCAGTTGGCGCGCTCCGTCGCCGTCCCGTGTGCTAAACGCGGGAACCAAGCGAGCGGCACCGCGATTGTCCTGCCATCCGCTAAGTCAACAACCAGAGCATCGTCGCCTACACTTACGCCCTGGGCCAACGGTTCCCTGAGTTCAGTCCCCGAAGTACTCATGCCATGACCTCAACAAAAAAGCCGCGTTTTCCGCGACCAGTCTTTCCATTCGTCCAATTTCGAGGCGGCTGAAGCCGCGGCTTTGCTCCAATCGGACCGGATCCAGCCAAAACTTCGCCTTTGCGTCTTCCCGTTCCAGGTGCACGTGGGGAGGTTCGTCCCGGTCCGCCGAGTAAAAGAACAACCCCTGTATGGCCCGGCCCAAAGAACGGTCGGCAACGTATCCAGTATACACGGCGGAGGCAGATTGATCTGGTAGTGCCGTAGACGCCTACCTCCGGCCATCCAACTTCACCGGGGTATACACGGCGGAGGCAGATTGATCTGGTAGTGCCCCGTAGTGCCCCGCTCTCTAAGCGTACGCTGGCGACGGGATGTGCTAGACCCTATTGAACGCCCGGAACAAGGCCTTCGACCGCACGCTTCTCGAATACGACGTTTGCACGGAGCTTCATAATGAAGGGTGCTCAGCGAAAGTGGCGACAGAGTCAAGGAGGATGCTGAGCTATTCAAGCTCGGATCAAATTGGAGGGGCATCCGGAAAGAGATGGGATGGCGCCTGCCCTGGGCTGTGCCGGTAACGCTTGTTGTTCCGCCAGCAACCGTATGCGGATGCTTCTTGGTCTCGCTAAAATCTCACTGTGGGTCGCGAAGGGCTTCAAGGAATCGCAGGTCTAGAGGACCTACAAGGAATCGGGCCTGCGACGAGCACCATCTTCCTGGATCTTTGAGTCGGTCGGCCACCTCTTTGGTGCTCGCATCGCTCACGTAGATCCACTCCGGAAACTTCTCCGCAATGATAACGTCGGGGCTCGTACCCGCCGTGACCTGGTCAACGCGATATTCTCTGCCCTTGAAAAGGATGACGAGTCGCATTAAATCTACCCCAGCATGCCCACCAAAATATATTCGGAGCACCGACAGGCAGATGGGACTTGCGTCACCTGGTCTTGCCTATCGTAATTATTGTGCCGGGGCAGCAGTCGCGGCGTAGCTGCCCAGACGGATGGATGCGTTCAAAATGGACGAAAGCGGGACGAGGCCGCCCAGCTTCAATCCAGCCAACGCATGCATCCCGGCCGACGCCAGACAGCCGCATTCCGCGCACACCGGTTTGCCACCCAACTGGCAGGGTTCGATCCGCGTCTTCAGGTCTGCCGAAACGCAAGTGGTGAGCCGCGCGAAGGTACACTCCTTGGGCGAGCGCGGCGGCTTGCGGTAACCCTCGAGCACCATCCGCGGCAGATGTACTTTGGGGAATTCAGCCGCGACGCCCGATAGCTCTCCGAAAAGAATCTCCCGGTCCTCGGGCCGTAATCGCTCTGGCGAGGTATCGCCCTCTTGCGGGGTATAAATGCTGAACCAGATTTGGCGAACCTCAGATCGGTCCGACCAGAACCGGCAGAAGTCGGCGAGATACCCTGGCCGCTCGAGCATCTGCCGGGTAACCGTGCAATGTACGCCGATGCGCTGGCCTGCGATGTGCTTCAGGATGCGATCATAGGTCGCGGGGGCGCGCCGCCTGTCGTGCTCGGGCGCCAAGCCATCGATGGAAACCACCACGTGCAGGCAACCGATGGAGTTCCACTCTTCCGGAATCGGGCGCACCGCGCTGGTCACCAATTGCACTTCAACTCCCATGCGATCGAGGCGCGGCAAGATTTCGCCAAGCTCGCGATACCGGACCAGGGGCTCCCCGCCGATGATCGAGAGATGCACCGGGCGGACACGGCGCACCAGTGCCACGGTCGCGGTCACCAAATCCTGCCCCTTGTAATCGGAAAGCTGCCGCAGGGTGGTAAAGGGGCCCAGATGGTCCGGCTCATACGCATAGCAGCCGGGGCAACGCAGCGGACATTCCTTCGTGATTTCGATCGACAGAAAAGGAGCTTGTCCCCGAAGTATACGTCCCCACACGCGCAGCACGTCTAATTTCTTCATGGATCCTTTACGCCAACATTCAATGCGGCCACAATGCCGCAGATGTGGCATTGCGGACTCGACGAATGGCGCAGCGGATAGGTTTCACATCGCATGGGCTAAGTGTGCCAGGAAACCCTCGATTTCCTGCACCTCATCCGCACTCAGCCGAAATTGCACGGCGCCGATCACGCCTTCCACCTGCTTCGCCGACCGCATACCCACGATGGCCGCCGTGACCGCGGGATGGCGTAATGTCCAGGCAATTGCCACTTCCCCCGTCGTGCGGCCATGGCGCTGGCCGATCGAGCGCAGCAATTCCGCTAACTCCAGATTGCGTGTGAGCCGCGGCTCCTGGAAGGGCGGCGTGCGCCGGCGGAAGTCGTCGTCCGGCATGGCCGCTACGCGGTCGCGCGTCATGGCGCCCGATAGCAGCCCCGATTTCATGGGCGAATACACGATTACCCCAATCCCGTTCGCCTGCGTGTATGGCAGAACCGCCTCTTCGATTTCACGTGAGAGCAACGAATAGGGCGGCTGCAGCGATGTAATGGGCGCGATAGCTTGCGCACGGCGAAGCTGGTCGGCATTGAAGTTGGATACACCGATCCAGCGCACCTTGCCTTCGCGTTGAAGCTGCGCCATAGCGGTCCAGCCTTCCTCGATGTCAGCATCCGGCTCGGGCCAGTGGATCTGGTACAAATCGATGACGTCCAACTGAAGACGGCGCAGACTAGCTTCCACTTCGCGGCGGATGGAGTCTGCCTTTAGACTCTTGCCGATTTCTCGCCGCTCGTTCCACACGCGTTCACACTTGGTAAACACGAACGGTTTGCGCGAGCGGCCCTGTAACGCGCGGGCTACTACTTCCTCGGAATGGCCCAGGCCATAGACCGCGGCGGTGTCGATCCAGTTGATGCCCGCATCCAGCGCGGTGTGTATGGCCGCTATGGATTCGTCGTCGTCCTGGGGCCCCCAGGCGAAAGCCCAGCCCCCACCACCCATGGCCCACGCGCCGATGCCGATGGGCGTAATGTGCATATCGCTGTTGCCTAGTTGCTTGGTCTGCATATCCGCTATTTATGATAGCGAACGACAGGCCCGAGGCCCGTCCTACTGGATGGTGACCAATAGGCCGGTCTGGCTTTCGACGCCGCCGATGGACGCCAGCACTGTCGCATCGCCGCTCGGCAGACTCGATGGCACCGTCACATTGAACTGATAGAGTCCCGATTCCACCAAGCCAGCGAATTCCACGTTCGCCGCCACGCCGCCGATGGTAATCGTAACTGCGTTCGCCAGCGGCTCGGCCGTAGTGACGAGATTCGACGTAGGCAGGGGCGGAGTGGTGGGACCAAATCCTGTGCCATACAACAAAATGGTTTCACCGGGCTGGGCCGGCGTGGTGGTGACGCCCGCGATCAGTCCAGGAGCGCCCAGAAGGCTGTAATTGGCATGTTCCGCCGCCACATACTTGCCGTTGTCCAAGGTAAAGAACGCCGGCGCAAACTGCTGCTTCTGCGCCGTGAAGGTGTTGCTGGCCTGTCCGGCCACGGTCACCTGCACCTGTATGACGCCGGTAGTTGGATCGTCGGGCGCCAGGACATTGATTTGACTCGGGCTGATGTATTCCACATACGCGGGAATTCCGTTGATGGCGACCGTCACTCCGTTGAGTGACGCCGGCAGCATACCATTGGCGAAGTTACCGGCGCTCCAACTCACAGTGCTCGCGGACAGGCCCGTACCGAAAATGGAAACCCATGTGGCCGATGCGAAGCCGAGTGCAAAGCTTCCGCCGTTCGCCACGCCCGTGATAGTTCCGGCCGGCTGCGTGCCTTTCACCACGAGTGTGATCGCCACGGAGGCCGTACTGACCGTGGTGACGATCTGCAGGTTGCCGGTGTAAGTGCCTGCCGCCAGATTAGCGGGATTTACGGACACTGAGAGTGTCGCCGACGCCGTGCCGGACGCCGGAGACGCGCTGGCCCAGAACGCGCTAGACACCACGCTCCATGCCAGCGCGCCGGAGCCGCCGATGGTAATCGCAATACTTTGAGGAGCCGGAGGCGCGCCGCCAGCCGTGTAGGTATACGCGAAGCTCAGCGCCTGCGGAGTCACCGCCAGCGTCGCCATGGAAGGCGCCACCGTCAGCGTCACCGCGACCGTCAAGGGGCTGTTGGACGCGCCCGGAGCGCTTATCTGAATAGTGCCGGTGTAGGTCCCCGGACCCAGTGCCGCGGGCGAGACAGACACGGAAAGCGCCGCAGGCGCCGTGCCCGAGGCCGGCGACGCACTCAGCCACGACTGACTCGACGTGGCGGTCCAAGTGAGTGTGCCGCTGCCCACACTGCCAATGGATACGCTTTGCGGGGCTGGAATCGCGCCACCCGCGGTATAAGCGAACGTCATCGACTGCGGAGCGGCGGTGAGCGATGCTGCCCCCGCAGTCACCGTCAGCGCCACCGCGACCGTTAACGGGCTATTGGACGCGCCGGACGACGTTATCGTCACAATGCCGCTGTAGCTTCCGGCGGCGAGTGATGCCGGCGCAACGGATACGGCAATCGTCGATGGCGCCGTGCCGGAAGCTGGGGATGCGCTCAGCCATGTCTGGTTTGATGTGACGGTCCACGTAAGTGTCCCGCTCCCGCCATTGGTGACGGATAAGTTCTGCGCCGCGGGAACCGTGCCACCCGCCGTGTAAGCGAATGACAGGCTGGATGGCGATGCCGCTAATACAGCGGTTGGCGCCGCCGCCATGATGGTGATGGCATCCGTTCCCGGCGTGGCAGTCACTTGAATGGTGAGCAGCCCGGTCAGCGATGCGGGCAGCACCGCCGAAATCGACGTATTCGTCCACGACGACACTTCCAATGCCGTTTGAGCGGTGGAATTCACGGGGATCGCCACCACCTGGCAACTGCCACACTGGTCCCCAAAATCATTACCAGTGATAGTGATCGTGGCGCCCGAATTCACGATCCGCCCCGGCGCTCCGCTCAGCGGGCCGACCTCGTAAATCGCCGTATCGATCTTGCAACGCGCTGCCACGAAGTAACCTACAGGCGCGGTTAACGGGCCGCCGCAGTCCACCGTGCCGAGCGACGTGCTGCTCGCCACAAAGTCGCCCGAACCACTGACGAAGTCCGTGTAATATATGACGTCGCTGTCGCCGCCTTCGGTCAGCACAACGCTGCTTCCCCACGCGACCGCGGTCAGATCGGTCACGTATGTGGCGGTCTGGCTCTCCATTCCGAAAAACAGCCCGCCATCAATGGACAACCAAGGATCGTTGGCGGCCGTTACGCCGACGGATTCCCAATCGGTATTGCCGGCCAGAAAAGAGCGGACGATGACGCCGGTCTCCTGCGTGTCGTCGGTTACGTTCGCGATTCCCACCGCATCGCAGTCGAACGTTCCCATGGTTGTATTCGTGAAAGCAGAGGGGTCCACGTGGCAGTAGGGAACAACTTGGGTCGGCGTAGAACTCAGCAAAGCGAAACCTAGCGCGGCGCTGGTTTCCGAGACCAGCCCGTCACTGGCGTTGTTAAGTTGAGTGGTCGCCGACAGACTTGCCAGGTAGGGTCCGGCGTTACCCACAATTGCCAACGCATTCACTCCGCGGAGATCGTCGCCGCGCTGGTTCCAGGTTGCCAGGTTCCATAAGAACGAACTGCCCGGCACCAGTTCGGCACTCTGCGTCCCGGTACCGAGATAAGCCAAATAGTTGCCTGCCACGAAAGAGCCGAAGTTTGGCGTGGCGATCAAGATCAGGTCGCGCACCAGGGTGGTGGCCGGCGGAGTGGCGATCTCGCTAGGTTGCAGTCCTGCCAGATAGGCCCTGGCGATCAAGCCGCCCATACTGAATGCAACCAAATCCACCTGCGGCACTTGCTGGCCATTGGTGTATTGGATGCTATTCAAGTAAGTGGCCAGATAGGCGGCTATCCCTTCAATGGTATCGTTAGGGTCCACAGCGCAGTTATCGAAGTAATACACGATCGGCACTCCGTCGGATACCAGGTAGTCGGCAAGGTTGCCGAAGGTATCCGACGAGGTAGTTGTGTCGCACACTCCGGTGAAGCCCGTTTCCCATCCGTTCAATAGAACCACGGGGGGCCGGGAGAAGCCGGTGGGTACCTGCTGCCTGGGCTTCAGGACAATGTCCAATCGAACGGTCCGCACCTCGCCCGTTGCGCTGGTAGCGGAGAATGTAGCCGTATACTCGCCGGGGCTGAGGCGCAGCGGCGCGGCCAATCGCACCTGGTCGCGTGTCCGGTTAGGCCCAGCCACCAAGCTCGCGCCGACGCCATCCAGATCCACCCGCAGTTTTTTGGCGTTCAGTAGGAAATCGAGTGTCTCTTGCTGCGCCACAATCTGTACGGATTCGCCCACCCGCATTTCGTACCGGCTTTGCTGGAAAGCTAGGGGGATCCCGGCAGCAGAACACACGCCGCCCCATAGCATCAGCGCGGCGATAGTGGGCGTCGGCATGAGTGCCAACGCGGCACGCACGAGTGCGTGCGCCACGTCATGGGGCGCCAATGGGTCCAACAATTGAAGACGCAGCGTGCCGGCAAAACGCGCAAGCCCGTCCCGCGCGATACTGGTGTTTATGTATCGAATCGTATGTTTGGTTCTCCTCTTGATGCCATTCGCCTACGCGCAGACCGCCCATCTTCTGTTGCGGAATCCCGCGCTTAGCCGGACCCAGATCGTGTTTTCCTACGCCGGAGACTTATGGTCCGTTCCACGCGACGGGGGCGAGGCCAAGCGGCTCACTGCGGGCCCCGGAGTGGAAACCGACCCGGTGTTCTCGCCGGATGGATCGCTGATCGCCTTCACTGGCGAATATGACGGCAACGTGGACGTGTTCGTATTGCCAGCGGCGGGCGGCGTACCCAGGCGGCTGACCTATCACCCCGGGCGGGACGAAGCAGTAGGCTGGACGCCGGACGGCAAGCGTGTGCTATTCGTCTCCTCCCGCGCCATTCCCAACGATGGCGCCAGGCTATACACGTTGCCGGTGGAAGGCGGCGGCTTGCCCGAGGAGCTGCCGCTGCCCATCGCCTTGGAGGGAACGTACTCGGCCGACGGCTCGCACCTGGCTTACGTCCCGCTGTTTCAGTGGCAGGAGGCATGGAAGCGCTATCGCGGCGGGCAAACCCGCAAAATCTGGATCGCCAACCTCGCGGATTCGAGCATCGTCAAGGTCCCTCGGGATAACTCCAACGACTTCAACCCCATGTGGGTCGGCGAGCGCGTCTATTTTCTCTCCGACCGGGAAGGTCCGGTGACGTTGTTCTATTACGACACCAAGACGAACACGGTCACCCGCGCCATCGACAACCATGGACTGGATTTCAAGTCGGCTTCCGCGGGGCCGGGCGCCATCGTGTACGAGCAGTTCGGTGAACTGCACCTGTACGATCTGAAGACGGGGCAAGCCAAGTCGGTGTCCGTGACCCTGGCGGGCGATCTACCCGAACTGCGGCCACACTTCGTGAACGTCGCCAAGCGGCTGCGGAACGCCGATGTCTCGCCGAATGGCTTGCGCGCGGTGTTCGAGGCACGCGGGGAAATCCTGACTGTACCGGCCGATAAGGGCGATCCGCGCAACCTCACCAACAGCATCGCGGCGATGGAGCGTGAGCCGGTGTGGTCGCCCGATGGGCAGAGCATCGCTTACCTTTCGGACGAGTCGGGCGAGTACGCGTTGCATGTCCGCAATCAGGACGGCACGGGTGAAGTGATGAAGATACCGCTAGGCAAGGCGTTCTACACCACTCCGCGGTGGTCGCCGGACAGCAAGAAGATCGCTTACCAGGACAACCACGATCACCTGTTTTACGTGGACCTCGCAGCGAAGAAGCCCGCGCTGGTGGAAACGGACTACTATTTCAACGGTGGCGGCATGGCGCCCGCTTGGTCGCCGGACAGCCAGTGGCTGACCTATTCCAAGAGCCTGAAAAGCCACATGTCGGCGATTTACCTCTACTCGCTCGCGGACGCCAAGAGCACCCAGGTTACCGACGGGATGAGCGACGCAGAGAGTCCGGTGTTCGACAAGAACGGCAAGTACCTGTACTTTACGGCCAGCACCAATTCCGGTCCCGCCATGGAGCCGGACATCCAGAACGCTTCGCGGCCAGTGACCGCCAGTGTGTATCTGGTTGTGCTCGCCAAGAGCGAGGCGTCTCCGCTAGCCCCGGAGAGCGACGACGAAAAGAAGGACGAAAAGAAAAAAGAGGAACCGAAAAAGGACGACGCCAAGAAGGACGACACCAAGAAAGAAAACGCCGAGGCCAAGATCGAGGTCAAAGTCGATCTGGAAAAGATTGGCCAGCGTATTCTGTCGCTGCCGATGCCGGCCATCCGGTATGTGGCGCTTGAGGCGGGCAAGGCGGGAGTGGTTTACGCCATCGAAGGAACGTTTTCGCCGCAAGGTCCACCGATTTTCACGGTCCATCGCTTCGATCTGAGCAAGCGCAAGACGGACGTGATCGTCGGCGGAGTGAAGAACTTCCAAATGTCGTTCACGGGCGAGAAGATGCTTTACCAACAGGACGACAAATGGACCATCGCCGATCCGCCGCCGATGTCCGATGGTCCTGACGGTCCGCCGCCCAAACCGGGGAATGAAAAGGCACTCAAGACGCAGGATCTGGAAGTGAAAGTGGACCCGCAGGCGGAATGGAAACAGATGTTCCGCGAAGTGTGGCGCATCGAGCGCGAATTCTTTTACGATCCGCACTATCATGGGCTCGATCTGCAAGCCGCCGAGGAGCGCTACGGCGTGTACCTCAACGGCCTGGGCTCGCGCGACGATCTGAACTACCTGTTCACCGAGATGCTGGGCAACATGACCGTGGGACATATGTTCCTGGGGGGCGGCGACCGGCCGGAGGTCAAGCACGTACGGACAGGGCTGCTCGGGGCGGACTACAAGATCGAGAACGGACGCTACCGTTTCGCGCGCGTGTATGACGGCGAAAACTGGAATCCCGACCTGAAAGCGCCCTTAACTCAACCGGGCGTGAACGTGACCGCGGGCGAGTATCTTTTAGCGGTGAACGGGCGGGAGGTGCGCGCCGCCGACAATGTTTATAGCTTCTTCGAAGCCACCGCCGGACGGAGCACGATACTGAAAGTGGGTCCGGATCCCACGGGAGCGAATGCGCGCGAAGTGACGGCGGTGCCGGTGGACGAAGAAGCCGGCCTCCGGCATCTGGCATGGATCGAAGACAACCGCCGCAAGGTGGATCAGATGACCGGGGGGCGTGTGGCGTACATCCACATGCCCGACACCGGCTTCGGCGGATACACCAGCTTCATGCGCTACTTCTTCGCGCAAGTGGATAAAGACGCCGCCATCGTCGACGAGCGTTTCAATCATGGCGGCCATCTGGCCACCGATATCATCGAGTATTTACAGCGCAAACTGATGAGCGTGTCCACGACGCGCGATGGCGCGGACTCCATGCAGCCGCAGGGTGCGATATTCGGCCCGAAGGTGATGATCATCAATCAATTCGCGGGCTCGGGCGGCGACGCCATGCCGTGGTACTTCCATCGCGCGGGTGTCGGCAAGTTGATCGGTGAGCGCACCTGGGGCGGGCTGGTCGGGTTGACCGGATATCCCGAGCTGATGGACGGCGGTGTGGTGATGGCGCCCAGCTTTGCGATCTGGAACCCCAACGGAACCTTCGATATCGAAAACCACGGCATTGCACCGGATATCGAGGTGGAATACGATCCGGCGGCGGTGCGGCAGGGGCACGATCCGCAGTTGGAGAAGGCCATCGAGGTGGTGATGGAGGAACTGCGGAACAATCCGCCGCCCGTATTGAAGAGGCCGCAGTATCCCAATTATCAGACGAAGTGACGAAGTAAGAGTGAGCCATGCCCACGCCCACCGATCGCCTCTCCGGCACGTTCTGGTTGTTGTTCCTCTACGACGTGTGCGAGGAGATCAAGCTGGACGAACTGCGCGCCATCCTGGGAGCGCAGCCGGCCGGACGTGAGCCCAGCTTTCGGCGGCCCACTCCTGAATATGTACGGTTTGAAAAGCCGCCCGTTATCGAGTCACTGGAGCCGTTGCTGCTCGAAAGCGGCGAGCGGCTGCAGGCCCAGATGCACTACTACGAATATGGCGTGGTTTCGATCGAACTACAATTGCCCTTCGAGTTCGATTGGCGGGAATTGATGCGTCTGTCCAGCCGGTCGATTGCGGCGCCGGAGATCGAGAAACAGGCGGCCGATAGTGTCCGGCGCAGTCTGGCGCGCGCCCATCCGGCCCTGGTGAAACCATATACCGACTGGTTGACGGAGGATTACTACATCATCCAGCTCCACCCGATGATGAAGAGCGACGGCAGCGCGGTCACGGCAGACGAATTGATCGCCGATCGTGGCGACGAGATCGCGCAAGTGGTGCGCGGCGAAGAGATGCGCCTGGCCGACGACGAGCGCATGGAGATCCTGCAATCGCGGCGATCCTATTACCCGGACGATCTGGTAGTGATCGGTTGGACCGCGGCGCTGGTGTACGATACGCCGGAAGACGCCCTGCCCGTGATGCAACTGCTGGAGTACGCCAATTCGCAATTGATCGAGTTCCGCTATTACGACGATATGCTGACGCGCCTGCTGGCGGACGTTTACCGGTCGCTTGACAAGGGCACGGGCGTGCGGGCGCGCTGGCGTCTCGCGCGGGAGGCGGGGCGGCTGAACACCATCCGGCTGGATGTGCGCGAGTTGACCGAGCGCATGGACAATTCGATCAAATTCCTGAGCGATATGTACTCGGCGCGCGTCTACCGGCTGGCGGCTGGCAAGGTAGGTGTGACGGACTACCGCCGGCTGGTGGACGAAAAGCTGCACACGGCCGGCGATTTGTACCAGTTCATGGTGGACCAGTTCCAGCAGGGGCGCGCCTTCGTGCTGGAGTTGATGGTGGTGGTGATTCTGGTGATCGAGCTGGTGTTTTTGTTCGAGGGGAAGATGTGAATGCGGCGGCCAGTGCCCTCGTCGGCTTGCATGGCGGGTATCAGGATGGCGTAGCCCCAGCCCTTGGCCAGCACTTGCTGCTTGCCAGGACGGCCGGGCTGCGGGGGCCGGGGCGCCGTCCGCCCAGGAGGGAAAACGAAGCCAAACTCTCCGATCGCCGGCACAGAGCCCTGCGCGCCCGCGCGCGATCTGCCGCCGCTCCGTGACACGATACAATCGGTGGACCAGCAGATTTCCGTGTACAGCGACATGACGCTCGGCCAAAGGCTGAACCGCGCTCTTGCCAAACCCCGCTGCTGGCGCCCATCGGAGTTTACGGCGCGGCATCCGACTCCATCTCCCAGCGTACGCACGAAATCCGTGTGCGTGTCGCGGTGGGCGCTTCGCCTGGGCGTCCGAGGGTCGCATTGTTGCGGCAAAGCATGCTGCCGATCACCGTGCGCATGGCGGTGGGATTAACGGGCGCGATCGCTTCGGGTAGGTTCTTGCAATTTCTGATGGAGGCAGTGGAGCCCCTGGGCATAGGCGCTTGCGTGTTACGGGTCGCCCCCATGCGCGCTCTTAGGGCCGAGTGAGAGACAGTAGTGCAGCACGCCCGCCGCCGCGCCACGAAGCAATCCACGATTACTTGGGCCGGAACTAAGGCGTCGACCGTCCCCAGCTTTTTGATAAGCCGCTTGCGGTCTACCGCCCGAACTTGGTTGACGACCGCCACCGAGGAAACGTCAGGCCGGTGGAAGGATCTGCGGGCAACAGAACGTGTCGGGGCGAGAGAGGCAGTCTGACGGTGGATGTGAACGGCGCGACCATCGTAAGGGCGCTATAGCGATTGCTGGTGTCTGTCGGGTCGAGCGCCGTGAAGTATATTTTGCCTCTTTTCGGCCAGCCGTGGCTTGCCGCCTTTCTTGATCCACAGCAAACCAGTCTCCGGCGATTTCCAGGTCCTGCATATCATATTATTTCAGCCGAATTCAGACCGCGGCGCATGAGCGCGAAGTACAGCGCCCCCGCTGCCAGAAATCCGGCGAACCAGGCGTAGTCGTACAACCAACGCACCGCCGGCGCCACCAAACCCAACAACGCCACCGCGATGCCGCCTGCCAGAGCCAGCAGCGCGCGATAGTTGAATCCGCCCGCGTACTCATAGCTGCGGCCGCGCAAATACAGATCCTCGACCCTCAGTTCCCGCCCGCGCACGAGGAAGTAGTCCACGATCATGATGCCGGCAATCGGCCCCAACAGTGCCGAATACCCCACCAGCCAGCCGAAGATGTATGCGCTGTAATCGCCCAGCAGTTTCCACGGCATCATCGCCAGGCCCAGGCATCCGGTGATCAGCCCGCCGGTGCGGAACGAAATGCGCCGCGGATTCAGGTTCGAAAAATCGTTCGATGGCGATACCACGTTGGCCGCCACATTGGTATTGAGCGTCGCCAGCAGCAATGCGATCAGCGCCACGAACGCCACCGCAGGCTGGTGGAAGCGTCCCAGCAGCACCACTGGATCCCAAATCGCCTCGCCGAAAATCACTACGGAAGCCGACGTCACCGCCACGCCGATGAAGGAATACAGCGTCATGGCCGTGGGCAATCCCAGCGCCTGCCCCAACATCTGCGCCTTCTGCGAGCGGGCATAGCGCGAGAAATCGGGAATGTTCAGCGCCACTGTCGCCCAAAAACCGACCATGCCGGTCAGGGCCGGGACGAAGAAGCGCCAGAACGCGGCGCTGTCGCGGAAGCGGCTGGGTGCGCTCAGCACCGGTCCGAAGCCGCCCGCTTTGCGCGTCACCCAGAACAGCAGTAGCACTCCGATAGCCAGCATGAACGGCGCGCCGATCCCTTCCAGAAACTTGATGGTCTGAATGCCCTGCCAGATCACCGCCATATTCAGAAACCAAAAGCACACGAAGCAGACCGCCGATCCGAATTCGAAGCGCCCCCAGGCCGGCCACAAGATGCGCAGCATGGCGTTGATGGCCTGCCCGCCGATCCAGGTCTGGATGCCGAACCAGCCGCACGCCACCAGGGCGCGCAGGATGGCTGGGACGTTCGCGCCCAGCACGCCAAACGGCGCGCGCACCAGAACGGGAAACGGTATGCCGTACTTCGCGCCCGCGTGCGCGTTCAGCACCATCGGCACTAGCACCACAAGGTTGCCCAGCAGAATCGTGCCGACAGCCTGCCACCAGTTCATACCACCGGCAATGAGTCCCGAAGCCAGCATGTAGGTGGGGATGCATACGCTCATCCCGACCCACAACGAAGCATAGTTGTAGACGCCCCAATCGCGGCGGGATTGCGGGACCGGCGCGAGATCTTCGTTGTAGAGCGAGCTCTCGCGGATGTCGTCTTCGAGAGTCACTTCCACGCCCCGCCCCGTGCGGCGCGCTTCAGAAATTGGCCGCGGCCGGCGCGCCCCGAGTGCCGGTCGCCATCTACGATCACCTCGCCGCGCGAAAGTACCATGCGCGCGTTACCCCTCACGCGGAAGCCCTCGAACATGGAATAATCCACGCGCATGTGATGCGTGGCCGCGCCTATGGTGTGCTCCTGTTGCGGGTCCCAGATTACGATATCGGCATCGCTGCCCGGCGCCAGTTCCCCTTTGCGCGGATAGAGTCCGAACAGCCGTGCCGGGGTGGTCGACACCAGTTCCACGAAGCGGTTCAAGCTCAGCCGGCCTTCGTTGACGCCGTAATGATACAGAAGCTGCAGGCGATTCTCGATGCCCGGCCCGCCATTGGGGATCTTGGTGAAATCGTCCTTGCCCAGCGACTTCTGGTCGGCGAAACAGAACGGACAGTGGTCGGTGGACACTACTTGCAGGTGGTCGTTCTTCAGCCCGTCCCACAGCTTCGGCTGATGACGCTTCTCGCGCAGCGGCGGAGTGAATACGTACTTGGCGCCCTCGAATCCGGGACGCGCGAGATCGTCCATCGATAGCAGCAGGTACTGTGGGCAGGTTTCCGCGAACGCCGGCAGGCCGCGATCGCGCGCCTCGCGCACCTGGTTCAGCGCGTCTTCGCTCGAAAGGTGCACGATGTACACCGGAGCCCCCGCCATCTCCGCCATCGCAATCGCGCGCTGGACGGCCTCGGCTTCAGCAATGGTGGGCCGCGTCAAAGCGTGATAAATGGGAGCCGTTTTCCCAGCGGCCAGCGCCTGCTGCACGATGACGTCAATCACCGAACCGTTTTCCGCATGCATGCAAATCAGCGCGCCATTTTTGGAAGTCTGCTGCAGAGCCTTGAAGATGGTCGCGTCATCCACCATGAGCACGCCGGGGTACGCCATGA
>JBEKTJ010000004.1:0-77358 GCA_049516155.1 Bryobacteraceae bacterium | reverse complement strand
GTGCTGGCGGCCTCGGTGCGCCACCGCGGACGGTCGCTCGCCGATATCGCGCGCACGGAGGTCAGCCCATTCGCCGGCCTGGTCACCATGATCGCGGTGCTTTTCATTCTGCTGGTGTCGCTGGCGGGTCTGGGAATCGTCGTGATCAACGCGCTGGCCGATAGCCCGTGGGGCGTGTTCACCATCGGCGCCACCATTCCCATCGCGCTGGTGATGGGGGTGTGGATGTTCAAGCGGCCGAGCGGCAGGATCAGCGTGACCGGTCCCAGCGTTTTTGGCGTCGTCTTGCTGATCGCCGCGGTCATCGGCGGCCGCATGTTCGCGCAATCGAGTTCCGCGGGCGCGCTGACTTTTTCGCCGCACCAGATCACCCTGTTGATGGCGTCCTACGGCTTCATCGCCTCCGTGCTGCCGGTATGGTTGCTGCTGGCGCCGCGCGATTATCTGTCCACCTACGTGAAACTGGGAACCATCGCCGCGCTGGTTGTGGGGGTGTTGTTGGTGCATCCGGACATCCGCTTTCCGGCGTTCACCCAATTCGTGCATGGCGGCGGCCCGATTATCAAAGGCAAGCTGTTCCCTTTCTTGTTCGTTACCATCGCCTGCGGCGCGATTTCCGGTTTCCACTCGCTGGTGTCGTCCGGCACCACACCCAAGATGCTCGACAAGGAAACCGACGCGCGCTTTATCGGCTATGGCGCAATGATGGCTGAATCGCTCGTTGGGGTGCTGGCGCTGATCGCCGCCACCTCCATGTATCCGGGCGATTATTTCGCCATCAACAGCACTGCGGCGGAATTTGGAAAGTTGGGCCTGCCAACCGTGAATCTGGACCTGTTCTCGCGCGCAGTGGGCGAAAAACTAGCCGGGCGCACCGGCGGGGCTGTCTCCCTGGCGATCGGCATGGCCCAGATCTTCCGCGGGCTTCCGGGCATGAACAAACTCCTGGCGTATTGGTATCACTACGCCATTATGTTCGAGGCGTTGTTCATCCTGACCACGATCGACGCCGGTACGCGGGTAGCCCGTTACGTGATGCAGGAGCTTTTGGGGCGCGTCCACAAGAGCTTCGCCAACACGGCGTGGATGCCTGGCAACCTGGTCGCCACCTTCTTTGTCGTGCTGGGCTGGGGCTACCTCATCTATACCGGCACGGTCTCGACCATCTGGCCCTTGTTCGGCATTGGCAACCAATTGTTGGCTACCATCGCGCTGGCGGTATCCACTACATTTCTGATCAATATGGGGAAGGCGAAATACGCTCTATTGACCGGTATTCCGATGGTTTTCGTGGGCGTGACAACGGTAACCGCCGGCGTTCTCTCGGTGAAAAACATATTCTGGCCCCTGGTTTCCAAAACCGGCCAGGAGCTCACCGGATATCTGGACTCCATTCTGACGGCCATCTTCATCGCGGGAGTCCTCCTGGTAGTCTTCGGCGCGCTCCGGCGCTGGATAGCCGTTCTAGGGGGAAATCCGGCTCCGGCAGAGGCTTTCGGGCCACCCGTGGCGCCAGATGGTGGCATCCGGATGGGTTGTTGTTAGTGGTACCCGGCCAAAAACCCGTCCAAGCCCTAGTACTGTTGAGATTTGTTCTTAGATTTCTGCTGGTCATGCTTAGAACTCGCCAGTACATGCCTTAGAAAAATTCCCTATGTATGTCTCAATTCAGTGCTGCGGCTTGTTGGTCAGTTCGTCTCGAGGGCTCTAATCGACAGGGTATTGGCAGTTCCTTCCAAATTCCTGGAACGGGCGGAACTAGGATATTCCTGAAACATCGAAGTCTTTGCGCGATTGGGACGATACTCCCAGCGACAAGTTTAGCATTTAGTTCTACGACTCCCATTAGTACTTCCGATCTGTCCATTTCATAGGAAACCTGCCTGGAATAGCGGATTTAGGGGAGCGAACCGCGAAAACATCGCGCTGGCCTGGATGCCGGGCGTTAGTAGCGACGGCTGGATCACAGGGCACACTCGTACTAGGACTGCAAACTCTAGGAGGCAGGGTACTTGGCATTTCGCAATGCCTTATTGACAACTGTAATAAAGTCGGCGATGATACAGATTCGGTCGCCACCCCGCGTTGTACGCGGAACGCAGAAACACCAGGCAATGTGACACAAGGGGCCGAAGGCTGCCCTTTAGAACCCTCACAGTCAATCTTAATTAATAAAGTGAAACTGACGTTGAATTTAAGAAATGAAAACTCTTTTGAGCGAATACAAACGATCTTGTGTCTACGGTCTGTGACCTGGGCAATTCCATCAAGTGGGTTGGCGGGGCGGCAATGAATTTAACTCGTAGCAGGACGAAAGTCGTCTACTTTCGCGTGAGCGAAGCGGAGTTTGAGCGATACATGGAATTTTGCCGGTCGCAAGGGGTACGAAGCATCTCCGATTTGGCGCGCGCCGGGCTGGAGATCCTGGTTGCCGATGAGCGCGGCTACACGCTTTCCGGTTTAACCGAGCGCGTGACCGCGTTAAGCGGGCTGATTTCGGGGTTGTCCGGCACGATCCAAGGTCTCGCCGAAGTAGTCGGGAACAAGAAGCTTCCCGCTACACCGGAAAAGGAACTTTAAGACATATGATGCTCAACGCCGCGTGGTATGCAGTGTCAGTGCGAAGTAACTTCGAAAGGATCGTAGCGGAGAGCCTGCGCCAAAGGGACTACGAGGTTTTCTTGCCGGCGTACCTGGCGAAACGCCGCTGGTCGGATCGCACGAAAGTCGTCGAGTGCGCCCTTTTTCCGGGCTATCTGTTCTGCCGGATGGACTTGCGGCTGCGCGTACCTTTATTGAACACGCCGGGTGTGGCATCCATCGTGGGCATGGGCAGATGCGCGGTGCCGGTGCCGGATACCGAGATTGCCGCGATCCGAAGAATTGTGGACTCGGGCCTGCCGGTGGCGCCCTGGCCGTACCTCCAGACGGGCCAATTTGTGTACATCAATCACGGACCTTTGGCCGGGATGGAGGGAATCGTCATCGCCTCCAAGAATCGCAGCCGGTTGGCGGTATCGGTGGAGATGCTGCGGCGTTCCGTGACGGTGGAAATCGAAAGCGATTGGGCGGAGCCAAGCAAACCGGCCTGCTCGATCGGCAGAGAGTATACGGCTGCATGACGGCCGCTGCGCAAAACGCGCGTTACTGTGACGTTACTGTAAAGGATAAATCGTTGTGAGTGTTCTGCAGATAAAAGTGAGCAACCCCGCCATGTCGCCGCGCTCGTTGGTGCGGGCGCTCTGGAAGTGGAAGTCGCTGATCGTCGTGCTATGGGTGGCCGGCATCCTGCTCAGCACGGTGGTGCTCTTCAGCCTGCCCCGCGTCTATACTTCGGACGCGCTGATTCTAGTGGAATCGCAGAAGATTCCCGAGACTTTCGTGGCGCAGACCGTGCAGACCGGGCTGGAAGAGCGGCTCGATCAACTCAAGCAGCAGGTGCTCAGCCGCGAGCGTCTGTGGAGCTTGGTGCAGGAATTGAACCTGTATCCGGCTTTGCGCAAGAAGCACGCCCGGGAAGAAGTACTGCAAGCCATGCGAAAGGACATCACCATAGGCCTCGAGCGCGGATGGAGCGCCAACCGGCCGGGCGCCTTCCGGGTGACGTATCGCGCGTTCTCACCCCAGGTGGCCGCCCAGGTGGCGAACCGCGTCGGCAACTTCTTTATCACCGAGAACCTGCAGGAGCGCGAGCAAGAAGCCAACGGCACCTCGCAGTTCCTGGAAAGCCAGCTCGACGCAGCCAAGATTAATTTGCAGGAGCAGGAATCCAAACTCCGCGAATTCAAAACGGCTTACAATGGCGAACTGCCCGAACAAGAATTGGGAATGTTGGCGGCTAACGGGCAGAACAAAGCGGAGCTGCTGGGCATTCAGGACTCGATCGGCAGGGCCCAACAGAACAAGCTCATCCTGGAAAGTTCACTGGCGATGGCCGAGGATAGCTTTAACCGGCTGCAGGATCTGACGCGGCGGCGTGCCATGCAGGATACTTCCGCCTTTACGGCGGGCGACCCTGGGCAGCCTGCCCCACAAGGGTCGCGTGCGGATCTGGCACGCGTGCGCGCGAAGCTGGCCGGCCTCCGGCTGCGATATCGCGATAGCCATCCGGAAATTCAGGAGCTGTTGCAGGAACAGGCGATACTGGAGAAGGCTGTAAAGGAAGAGGCGGCCGCGGCCACCGGCAATGCCGCTCCGGCGTCCGCCGGAAAGAAAGCGTCAACTGCGCCGCCGGCTGCGCTCAGCTTGGCCAACAGCGACCCTACCCTGGTGACCGAGAAAGAGAAAGTCGCCAGCCTGAAATCCCAGATCGCTTTGACCGACCGCGATATCGACGAACTCGAGAAGCGGCGGCAAACGGTTCTGCGGGATGTCGGCGCGGTGCAGAGCCGGATGGACAAGTTGCCCATGCGGGAGCAGCAACTGGCCAGCTTGACCCGGGATTACGAAGCCAGCAAGGCGAATTACAAGTCTCTGCTGGATAAGAAGCTGGCCGCGGAAATGGCGGCCAACATGGAACGCTGGCAGAAGGCCGAACGCTTCGTGATGCTGGATGTGGCGCGGGTGCCGGAAAAGCCGGCATCCCCGAATGGACCGGTTTTCATGACCGGCGCAGTGCTGCTGTCGCTCGCATTGGCCGCCGGCATCGCGTTTCTGCTGGAAACCAGACGAAATGTTTTTTTGGGCGAATGGGAGCTGCCGCCCGGCACGGTGGTGGTCGGCAGAGTGCCGAAGATGCTCGTCGAGAATCCGCAGGCCTGAGTCATTATGTATCTAGAGTCATTTGGTTTAAAGAAATATCCGTTTAGCCTGACGTCGGATCCGTCGATGCTGTACTTCACGGATTCGCACCGCGAGGCTTTGGCCGTGCTTTGCTATGGCCTGCTGGAACGAAAAGGATTGATCCTATTGATCGGGCACGCGGGCACCGGGAAGACGACCCTGTTAGCCCGCGCGGTGCTGGGGCTGCCGCCCAGCCGGGTCCAGTTTGCATCCATAGTCAACCCCGCCTTCACCGCGGCGGAGTTCATGGAGACCGTGTTGCTCGGTTTCGGCATTCAGGAGATTCCGGACAGCAAGCCGCAGCGGCTGGCACGCTTGGAGAAACATCTGCTGCAAACGCAGACGGAAGGCAAGATTGCGGCCCTGATTGTGGATGAAGCGCATAAACTTAGCGTCGATTCCCTGGAAGAAATAAGGCTGCTGGGCAATCTCGAAAGACGGTCCGAAAAGCTGTTGCAGGTCATTCTGGCCGGCCAGAGCGAATTGGCCGCCACCATGAATCGCGACGATTGCGTCCAATTGAAGCAACGCGTGTCGCTGCGCGTTTCGCTGCGGCCGTTGGCCGCGCTGGATGTCGGCCGGTATATCGCTTGCCGGTGGGCGCGCGCCGGCGGCCGCGATCGTGCCCCCTTTTCGCAGGACGCCATCGAACTGGTGGCCCGCGTGTCGCAAGGCATTCCCCGGCTGATCAACGTGGTTTGCGATAACGCTCTGATCGTGGCGTTCAGCGAGCAAAGCCGCGTAGTGGAGGCCGCTCACGTCAACCAGAGCTGCGTGGAACTGGATCTATTGGATGGCGCGGCGGAGCTTATTTCGGATGCGGCGCCTCTTGCGGAATTCCAGATACGCGCGCCGCGGAAGAAAGTGAGTACAGGCGGCCGTTGAAGGCCGATAGAGCAACCGGTCGATCAAAGAGGTGACACCATGGGCAAAATTTTGAATGCGCTCAAGACCGCCAGCGGAGATGTTCCGGAGCTGGTCTTGCAGTGCCTGGACGAACCCGGTCAGGAGCCTTCCGCCGTGCGTACCGCGGATGCGCGGCAATTGAACGGCCGGCGCGGCGGCGGGACTTCCGTGGTGGAGCCGATCTTCGAAAAATCGTCCGTGGTGCGGTTGGCGCCACGGAAAGAGAGCTACGAGAGACTGCCAGAACCGGCGGAGGAGGATTGGCAGGAAGCGCCCGAGATACTGGCAATACCCGGCCTGGCAGATTCCGCTACGCGGCCGGCGGTCAGGCCGGTTTCTTTTCAGATTTCAGATTCGCAGCCCCTGCTATCGCCTAAACGCGAAGACCGGCGCGCCGCGGAGCAATACCGGATCATCCGCACCCGGATCTTCCATCAGCTTCCGGGATCCTCCATCACCGTAATTGCCAGCCCTGGAATGGGCGATGGCAAGACCGTGACGGCGGTGAACCTGGCGGCGGCTCTAGCGCACAAAAGCGAGGATAAAGTCATCCTGATCGATGCGGACCTGCGCCTGTCCAAGGTTCATGAACGCCTCGGCATAGCCAAGACGCCCGGTTTGGCGGAAGTGCTTTCCGGCGCGTGCAGCCTCGAAGAAGCCATGCTCCGTGTGGAGCAATTGCCTAATTTCTATATTCTGCCCGCCGGCCAAGCCGAGGCCAATCCATCGGAATTGCTCGACTCGTCTAACTGGAGTGCGCTGCTGGCCCGGCTGCGGGGCGAGTTCCGGCGCACGATTGTGGACTCTCCCCCGGTGGAGGCGGTGGCGGACTACGATCTGATCGCCGCCAGTTGCGATGGCGTGGTTCTGGTAGTGCGTCCGGACCATACCAGCCGGCCCCTGTTGACGCGCGCCCTCGCGAAAGTAAAAGGCAAATTGATAGGCGTTCTGATCAACGACGTGGAGGATTGGTTCCTTTGGAAGCACGGATCGCCAAGTTACTATTACTATCAGGGTGGCTCGCGGGGCAAAGAAGGATCCAAGGCGGCCAAGCGATGAACCTAGCGTGGAAAGCCCGTCCCGGTCTCCAGCAAGTGTGGGCGCACCTGTTGCAAGCCAGCGGATGCTTGTGGTGGGCGAAGCGCCAGTTGCGCCGCCGCGGCGCCGTAATGGTATTGACGTTCCATCGGGTGCTGACCTACGCGGAATTCCAGCGCACCTGCAGCTTGCCCGGGATCGTGATCCGCCGCAGGACGTTCGAAAAACTTACCAGTCATGTAGCTGGAAGGTATGCCGCCGTCGACTTCTCCCAGGCCCTGGAAGCACCGGCCGGCAAGCTCCGCGTAATGTTCACATTGGATGACGGTTGGCGGGATACCTTTACGAATGCGCTGCCCGTCATGCGCGCCCGCGGGATACCGGCAACGGTTTTCGTGTGCCCTGGGCTGGTGGGGCGCACGCTCCCATTCTGGCCTGAGTTGGTAGCCTGGTTGTTGAGCCATGCTTCTCCGCCCGTCGCCCGCACGGAAGTCGAGCCGCTGATCGAGTCTTTGAAGACCTATACTACGGAGGACCGGCAACAATTTATTGCGCGGCTTTACGAGTTGCATGCGCCGGTAGACGCCCCGGAAAATGGCGAAGACGCCTATGCCGGCGATAGGACCGTATCGTGGGAAGATATCCGCGAAATGGATGCGGCGGGCGCCAGCTTCGGATGTCACACCCATACGCACCAGATTCTGACTACTGTACCGAAGCAGGCTGCCCGGCAGGAGATTCGCAAATCCAAGAGCGCCATAGAAACGGCGTTGCACCGGCGTTGCGACTTATTCGCCTATCCGAATGGGAACTCCTCCGCGGCCACGCGCCGCATATTGGCGGAGGAAGGTTTCACCGCCGCGTTCACGACGGAACGAGGGGCCTGGACCAGCGTCAGCGATCCGATGGCCATCCCCAGAGTCAACGTGTGTGAGGCGAGCGTGGTGGGCCTTACCGGCCGTTTCTCGCCCGCGATGTTCGAATACAACGCGTTCTGGAAGGCTTGGCGCGCCATGCGGGCGGAGCGGCGTCTTGCAATGAAACCGGACCGCACCGCGGTGCTCCGCGAATCGCCCGTCCGGACGGGTTTCCCCGTTCGCTGATACAAAACACTCCGTGAAAATTCTCCAGTTAATCAGCACCGAGGGATTCTACGGCGCCGAGAGCATGCTGCTGGCGCTCGCTCGGACATTGCCGGCGCTCGGCTGTGGCAGTATCGTCGGCATTTTCGCCGATCCGCGCGCACGGCACGGCGAATTGGCAGCCCGCGCGGCGCGGCTTGGCCTGCAAGTGGAAACCGTGCCCTGCGCCGGAAGATGGGACTGGAGGACGGTTGGCCGTATTCGGCAACTGCTGCAAGCGCACGGTGTGGATGTGCTGCACACGCATGGCTATAAAGCCGATGTGTATGGCTACGCGGCGGCGCGGCGGAACCGCGTCGCGTTGGTGGCAACCTGCCACAACTGGCCCAACCGGCTGCCGAGCATGCGCGCTTATGCGGCCATCGACCGTTTGGCGTTGCGGCATTTCGACCGGGTGGCCACGGCATCCGGACCGGTGGCTAAGATTTTGAACCGCTGGAGGGTGCCGGCCCATAAGTTGAGGACCATTCCCAATGGTGTCGATATGGAGCCATTCCGCGGCCTGTTCTGCGAGCCGCCCTGCCCGCCGCCGTCGCTGCGCAACGAATTCGCTTCCGGTTCCGAACCGCTGGTGGGCTTCGTCGGCAGATTGGTGCCCGACAAAGGCGGCGCCGTGTTGATTTCCGCCGCGCAAACTGTGCTGCGCGCGTTTCCAAATGCGAAGTTCGTGTTTGCAGGCGAGGGTCCGGCCCGCGCCGAATGGGAAGCATTGGCTGCCCGTCTGGGCATCGCCTCCCACGTCCTGTTCGCCGGGAGGCGCGACGACATGCCGTCCGTATACGCCGCGCTCGATATGGTGATTTTGCCATCGTTGCAGGAAGCCATGCCCATGTGCTTGCTGGAAGCGCTGGCCGCCGGCAAACCGGTGGTCGCTACCGCGGTGGGCGCCGTCCCTCAGCTAATTGTTCCGGGCGTTACCGGCTTGCTTTGCGAAGCGGGGGATGTCGCCGGTCTATCGACGGCGATACTCCGCCTGCTCCGCGATCCGGGCCTTGGCCGCACCCTGGGAGGCCGTGGGCGCGCGCACGTGGAGCGGAATTTCGCCGCCGAAGTCGTGGGCCGAAGTTACATCGGTTTGTATCAAGAAGCATTAGACAACCATTGCCGCTCGGCGCAGGTTCCGGCGGTGTGGCAACAGAGCCGCCTATGACAGCCGACAACGCGGTACAGCTTACCATTATCGTGGCCTGCCGCAACGAGCGCGGACACATCCGCCGGTTCATGGACTCGCTGCTGGCGCAGGATATGTCCGGCATCACATGGGAAGCGATCTTGGCCGATGGGATGAGCGGCGACGGCACCCGCGAAATCCTGGCGGAATACGGCGCGCGGCATCCGGAACTGCGCACTATCGACAATCCGCGGCGGGTGGTATCGCCAGGCTTGAACGCCGCCATTCGCGCGGCGCGCGGCTCAATAATCATTCGTATGGATGCGCATACCTCCTATGCGCCCGACTACTGCCGGCGCTGCGTGGCGGAACTGGAACGGACTGGCGCAGACAACGTAGGCGGCCCGGCGCGGACGCGCACGGAAGGGACTCGCGCGCGCGCTTTCGCCGCCGCATATCATTCCCCGTTTTCGACGGGCGCGCGGTTTCACGACGAGAATTACCAGGGTTGGATCGATACGGTGCCCTATGGCTGCTGGCGCAAGGAGACCCTGGAGCGGCTGGGCCTTTTCGACGAAACCCTGGTGCGCAATCAGGACGACGAGTTGAACCTGCGATTAACGCGGGCAGGCGGGAAGATCTGGCAAAGTCCGGATATCGTGTCGTGGTATTCGCCGCGAGCTACTCTTACGGCTTTGTTCCTTCAATACTTCCAGTACGGATTCTGGAAAGCGGCTGTTGTCCGCAAACACAGGCTCCCAGGCTCCTGGCGGCACCTGGTGCCGGTGGCATTCGTGCTGGCGCATATCCTGCTGTTGGCGGCGTGCATCGTTACGGTGTTCTCCAACCCACGGGAATTCCCGGTGGCCGGCGGTTTATGGGTGGCGCTGTTGCTCGCCTACGCCGCGGCCAATGCCACGGCATCCGTGGCCGCCGCGCGGAAATCCGGGTGGGCTACGCTCCCTTATCTGCCGGCGGTGTTCACGGTGTATCACGTCTCTTGGGGTTTGGGCTTCCTCGCGGGCTTCCGCTGGTTTCTTCCCGGCGCCGCTCAGCCCCTAACCAATAAGTCTTTCTTCACCCGGATTTCGCGTTAGCCACATTGGAACTATCTATGCGCAGGTTTGTCGACATCATCGTCGCTGCGATGGCGCTCGCCCTGTTGAGCCCGCTACTGGCGGCCCTCATGCTTGCTGTCTTCATCTCGTCGCCCGGCAATCCGTTTTACGGCGGCTGGAGGGCGGGCCAAAACGGACGGAACTTCAGGATGTGGAAGTTCCGGACCATGATCGCCAATGCCGCGAAAATGGGGCCGATCACCGGTAAAAACGACCCGCGGGTCACGCCGTTGGGCCGCATTCTGCGTAAGACCAAGCTCGATGAACTGCCCCAGTTCTTCAATCTTCTGTCAGGCGACATGACCCTGGTCGGTCCGCGGCCGGAGTCGCCCGAGATCGTGGCGTTGTATACGCCCAGCCAGCGTGTGGTTTTGGCAGTCAAGCCGGGCCTTACCGGCAAGGTGCAACTGGAGAGCGGCGACGAATCCGAAACCATCCCGGAGGGCGTCAGAGCTCTGGACTATTACCTGACGCACTTAATGGATCGCAAGCTTCAAATGGATCTCGACTATCTGCGCGGACGTACCGTATTCACGGATATCAAAGTTGTTTTAGCCACGGCGGGGCTGGTGTTCCGCGCATTCGCCGGGCGTTAAACCCTATTCACATTTATCGGAGGACATTCTGTAATGCAATCCAGCGTTGAAGTACCCTACCACCGGGCCAGCATCGGAGACGAAGAGATCGATGAAGTAGTTCGCACGCTCAAATCCGGCTGGCTCACTACCGGTCCGCGGACGGCGCAGTTCGAGCAGGAATTCGCCGCCTACGCCGATGTGCCACACGCGCTGGCGGTGAACTCGTGCACCTCGGGATTGCATCTGGCGCTGGCAGCGCTGAATATCGGCCCGGGGATGGAAGTGATTACCACCCCGCTGACGTTCTGCGCGACCGTAAATACGATCATCCACACCGGTGCAACGCCGGTGCTCGCGGACGTGGGTCCAGACGGAAACATCGATCCCGCCTCCATCGCGGCGCGCATCACGGACAAGACGCGAGCCATCGTCCCGGTACACTTCGCCGGCTTGCCGTGCGATATGGACGCCATCTGGTTCCTGGCGCGGCGGCACGGGCTCGACGTGATCGAAGATTGCGCGCATGCCGCGGGATCGTTTTACCAGGGCGGACACGCCGGGGCGGCCCATCCAGTGACCGGCGAGCATAGCGCCGCCTCGGTCTTCAGCTTTTATGCGGTGAAGAATCTAACCACCGGCGAGGGAGGCATGGTGCTGACGCACGACGAAGAGATGGCCTCCCGGATGAAGATCCTGTCGCTGCACGGAATCAGCAAGAATGCCTGGAACCGTTATGCGGATCGCGGACACTGGCGCTACGAAGTGCTGGAGTCCGGTTACAAGTACAACATGAGCGACATTCAGGCTTCCATTGGGATTCACCAACTGAGAAAGCTGGAAGGATTCATCGCGGCGCGCACGCGGTTCGCGGAGCTATACAACAGCCTGTTGGAGGATGTCGAGGCTGTCGAACTGCCCGCCGGCAAACCGGATTGCCGGCATGCATGGCATCTCTACACTTTGCGCCTGAATCTGGATCGCCTGGAGATCGGACGCGACGAATTCATCGAACAGCTCAAAGGGCGCGGGGTGGGCACGAGTGTTCACTTTATTCCCATCCCGCTGCATCCATTCTTCGCCGAGCGCGCCAAACTCCGGCAGAATCGCTGCCCCAACGCCCTGGATCTCTATCCGCGATTGATTTCGCTGCCCCTTTTTCCGGCAATGACAGAGGCCCAGGTCGGGCATGTCGCGCAAGCCGTCCGGGAGATCGCATGGAAATCGCGCAAGAAGAATTGGGCGGCAATGGCCGCTGCGGGCGACTAGCGCTCACATAAGAACGCTCTCGTAAACAAGAAATGGTGGACTACTGACATGAAACCGGCAGGCATCGCTTCGGGTTTTTTCCGAATTACGCTACGCATGATCGCAGACTTTCTCATTGTGCAGACAGCCATGCTGGCTGCACTGATGGTAGTGGCTCTACAGGTCCAGACGGGTTCCGAACTGTCCGTGCGCCTGGGGCTGGCCGAACTGCGGCACTACTATCTAACCTTATTCCTGCCTCTGTCGATTTTGTTTCCGGGCTTCTACGCCCTCAGCGGCTTATATACCACGTCGCGCACGTACAGCACGGCGCTGGCGCTGCGGCGCGCGGCATCCAGCGCCGGAATCGCCTCGCTGGGCATGTTATCCGCCAGTTTCCTGCTGCCCAGGTCGCAGACTTTGCCGCGCATGGCCGCGCTTGTTTTTTCGGCCCTTGTAATCGCCGGCACGCCGGGAATCCGCTGGCTGAAGCACACCCTGTTCGAGCATGAAAAAGCCGAAGCTCCCGCCACGGTGGCGCGCGGCGAATTGGTATTGGTAGTGGGCGGCGCCGGTTACATTGGCTCGCTGGTGGTTCGCGCCCTGCTGAAGCGCGGATTCCGCGTGCGAGTGCTCGATAGCCTGGTCTACGGCGCGTCGGCCATCGAGGAGGTACTCGATCATCCGCGGCTGGAGTTCATGCGCGGCGACTGCCGCAATATCCAGGACGTGGTGAGCGCCATGCGCGGCGCGGGCGCGGTGATTCACTTGGCGGCCATCGTGGGCGACCCGGCCTGCGATCAGGACCACAAGACCGCGCAGGAAATCAACTACGCAGCCACCCGCATGATGATCGAAATCGCCAAAGGCGAACAAGTCCATCGATTCATTTTCGCCTCCAGTTGCAGCGTGTACGGTGCATCCGAGCAGGTCATGGACGAGAAGTCTCAAGTCCATCCCATCTCCTTGTACGCCGATACCAAGGTCGATTCCGAAGAAGCGCTGCTGGCTGCGGCCAATGGCAGCTTCCATCCCACAATTCTGCGTTTTGCCACCATCTTCGGGTTGTCGCCGCGGCCGCGATTCGACCTGGTGGTCAACCTGCTCACGGCGAAAGCCCTGAAGGAGAGGGTCGTCACCATCTACAACGGCGAGCAATGGAGACCGTTCCTGCACGTGGCCGATGCGGCGGCGTCCATCGTGCGCGTGCTGCAGGCGCCCGTCGCCTTGGTCGGCGGACAGATCTACAACGTGGGAGACAGCCGGCTAAACTACACGCTAACGGATGTGGCGGCCAAGCTGGTCAAGTTCTTTCCGCATACCCGCGTCGAGCATGTCGAAAACTCGGATCGCCGCAGTTACAGGGTCTCCTTCGATAAGATCAAGGGCCATCTCGGATTTAGCTGTTCGAAGACCCTCGAGGATGGCATTTACGAAATCAAAGCCGCGTTCGAGAGTGGGCAAATATCCGATTACGGGGCGGCATTGTACAGCAACGTCAAGTATTTGAAACAGCACGGCAGCCCGTTGCAGACGGACGTGCTGGGGTCCCAGGTAATGGCGGCTTTGGCGCAGAAAGCATAGCCTGCCGCATCTCGCAGGAGGACATTTTAATGGACGCAAAATCTCTGCTTGCCTCTACGTTGCCTCTCCCGCTTCTCATGCGGGTAATGAAGGGCCGGCCCTGGCTGGCGCACCGTTTCAGCGCCCAGATCAGTACCGCGTTTCATATGCTGTATCACAGTTCGGCGAACCGGACCTGGAGAAACACTTACTGGATGGGCACGCCGGTCCTGAAAGTGCCGCTGGATCTTTGGATTTATCAGGAGATTCTATTCGCGCTGAAGCCCGATCTGCTCATCGAAACGGGCACTTACAATGGGGGCAGCGCTTTCTTTTTCGCATCGATCTTCGATTTGATCGGCAAGGGCCGCGTTCTGACCATCGATATCGAAGACCGTCCCAATCGCCCGCAGCATCCGCGCATTACTTACTTGCGGGGATCCTCCACGGCGCCGGAGATCCTGGACACGGTGCGCGGCGCAATCCAGCCCCGGGACACGGTCCTGGTGACGCTGGATGGCGACCATGCCGGACCGCACGTGCTCGATGAGCTACGGATCTACAGTAAGCTCGTTTCGGTTGGCAGCTACCTGATTTTGGACGACACCAATCTGAACGGCAACCCGATCTCCCGATGGTTTGGACCGGGTCCCATGGAAGCTTGCCGCGAGTTCCTCCGCGAAACGGGCGACTTCGAAATCGACGAAACCCGCGAGAAATTCTACTTGACATACAGCCCTCACGGCTTTCTGAAGAGAGTGCGCTAAGATGCCGCCTATCATATCCGTGATCGTGCCGGCGTTGAACGAGGAAACCGTCATCGCACGTTGTCTGGCTTCGTTGAAGCAACAGACGCTGCCCCCGGACGGTTTCGAAGTCATCGTGGTGGACAACGGATCGACGGACCGCACGCGGGAGATCGCGCACAGTTTCGGCGGATGGATGTCCCTGACCGTGCTGGAGCGCAGCGGCGTGCGGATCTCGGCATTACGGAACTTCGGTGCGGCCACGGCCGTGGGCGAGTTTCTGGCCTTCCTGGACGCGGATTGCGTGGCGCCCCGTCACTGGTTGCAACAGGCCGTCGATCTGCTGCGCGCGGACGCATTTCGAATTATCGGCGCACAGTATCGCATTCCGGCAAACTCATCCTGGGTGGCCAGGGCGTGGTATGGCGATTTGTGGCGGATGAAAGACGGTCCCGTTTCGTACGTGCCCGGCGGCGACATGGCGATCGGCCGCGAATTGTTCACAAATCTGGGCGGTTTTGACGAAACTATTGTCACCAGCGAAGACACCGAGTTCTGCGAGCGGGCGGCCGCGTCGTCGGTACCCATAGTGGCGGTACCGTCGCTGAGCGCCGTGCATTTAGGGACACCGCAAACGCTGGAGAGTTTCTATCGGAAGCAATCCTGGCACGGCGTCAATGTGCACAAAGTATTTCTGCGGGACATTTTGCACTCGAAGTCCCGCAAGGCGATGCTTTTTGCCATAGCTATGCTGATCGGCATCGCTTCAGCCGCAGCCGGGGCAGCCGGCGGCATATTATTCGGCAGCGTCGCCGCGGCCTTGGCCGGAACCGCGGTGTTCCTGATGGGCCCGCTCGTGCTGGCCCTGCTTGCGTGCGCGGAGCGTAAGAACTGGAGCCAATATCTTCCGCTGACCGTGTTATATGCGGCCTACGGAACGGCACGCGCCATGTGCCTGCTGGGCATTGGCGGCGCCCGCAAGCCACGTACCGCCGCCGGCATGCCGCCCCGAATCGGCCCCACGGTTGAGCCTCTCGCCTAGACCTTCGGTTAAACTCTATGTCACTTCACTTCGGCGCCGAAGGATCGCTTGGCTCGCTCATGTACATCGGGGCTATCCTTGCAATTTTAGGCAGCATCTTCTGGCGGCCGATCGTAGGTATCTTCTATCTGGCGCCGCTGCTTCCGCTGCAAACGATGCGCTATCGGCTGAACACCTTCCCCTTGGGAGCGAGCGTAGTCACTATCGTCCTGTTAGCCGTCGCGATCGGCGTTATCCGGCGGAAACGACCGGTCCTGCCCAAGACACCGTGGACACTGCTCATCGGCATTTATGCCGCTTTTACATTTCTTTCCCTGATACTGGGCTCGTTCTACCTGGGTGCGCCGCTTCCATTCCCGGGTAGCGAAAGGTTCTCTGTGTGGGCCGATTACATGATGATGCCGGCCCTGCTCTTATTGGTTGCGGCAGTCGAACCCACCCGGCTGCAGATGAAAGGCATCATCGTCCTGATGTGTCTGGCGGTGTTGGCGCTCGACCGCAACTTCATGAGCACGGTATCGGGACGCGATTTTTCCGCGTTCTCCTATGACCTCCGCGATGCGGGCAGCATGGGCTATGCAGGCATCAACGGTATGGCCGCGTTCGAAGCGCAATTCGTCATGTTCCTGCTCGCTTTGGCGGCTTTCGAGAAGAATTTACTCATTCGGTTAACATACTGGACGCTGGGCGGGCTTTCGACAGTCTGCCTGATGTATAGCTTGTCGCGCGGCGGCTATGTGGCCCTCCTGGCGGGTTGGTTGTTTCTGGGTCTGGCGAAGAAGCGTTGGATGGTGGTGGCTCTGATGGGGTTCGTTTTCACGTGGACCGCGCTGGTGCCCAATGCCGTCCGCGAACGGGTCACCATGACTTATGACACTGGAGGTCTCGATCATTCCTCCGAAACGCGGATTACCTTGTGGGAGGACGCCATGCAGGTGTTCGATTCGAACGTCATACTGGGGTCCGGATTCAACACTTATGCCTATATGCACCGCGTGGGAGATTACGAGGACACGCACAACTTCTTTCTCAAGCTGCTGGTGGAGACGGGCGTTTTCGGCCTCGCTCTATTCCTTTGGATACTGGCCAAAACCTTCTGGGTAGGGCTTTCATTTTCCCGCAGGGCCAAGGATCCCTTTTATGCCTCCCTGGGCCTTGGCTTGGCGGCGTGGCTGGTCACCGCTTTTGTCGCCAATATGTTCGGAGACCGCTGGAATTTTCTGCAGGTTTGCGGTTACCTGTGGGTGATTGCCGGCATGGTGGCGTACGCCCTTACAGTGGAAAATGCAGAAGCGGTGGAGAGCGATGCGGCCGAGGATGCCGAAACGCCGCTGCCGGACGACGCAGTGCTTGCATAAGTTAGAACCGTTCAGACAGTTGATCCCATGGATTTATCACGCTCAGTAGCCGGCGAAATGAAGAAGCTGGTCCAACACTCCTCCCACTATCTGGCGGGTCTGTTCGGCGGCCTGGCGATCGGTTTTATTTCTTTTCCGATCTTCACCCGGATATTCTCGGTCGCCGACTATGGCATGATCGATTTCATCCAGAAGATCCTGCTGGTGCCCACCGCGCTATCCAAAGCCGGGATGCAAAACTCGGTGCTCCGGTTCTACAACCAAAAGGAATTCTCGGAAAACCGCCAGTCCGCGCGGAGCTATTACTCGACCATGCTCTTCGGTGTGGCCGCTATGGCGGTGGCCATTACGCTGGTGTTCCTGGTGGCGGTGAAACTGGTGCTGCGGCATCTGATCGACGGCCCTCTGGCGACCCTGCTGTGCTTCGCATCGGCGTTGATTTTGTTGCGCGCGATCGAATCCATTCTGCTATCTTTTTTGCGCATCGAGGAGCGGACCGCGGCATACAACGCGGCCTCGGTTCTGATGAAAGCCGCCACGGTAGGCACGGTCTGCGCCTTCTTGCCCGGGCTCGGACGGTCCGTGCGGACCTATTTATCCGGCACTATGGCGGCGGAGCTCGTATTCGTAACGGTTCTGGTATTGTGGCTGTTCCGCCGGCGGCTGTTGAGCGCCATCAGTTTCGACCGCGCGCTATTCCGCTCCGCCGTCGGATTCGGATTGCCGCTGGTCTTCTATGAGTTGGCCGGTGTCATCCTGCTCACGGCCGACCGGGCCTTGGTGCGGTACTATCTGGGCGCCGAAGCTCTGGGTTATTATTCGGTCGCTTATGGCTTGTCCCAGTATGTAAACGACTTGATGACAGTGCCGCTCGGTCTCGCGATACTGCCTATCTACCTGCGGCTTTGGACTGCGGAGGGCCGCGTCAGAACCACGGAGTTTCTGCACGTCTCGCTGGATTTCTATCTGATGGCGGCGGCCGGCATTTACATGCTCGTCACTTTGGGATCGCACGACGCCCTGGTGCTGCTCGCCTCACCGAAGTACTTGGGCGCGGACAAGCTCATACCCTATCTGGTGGGCGGCCTGCTGATCTACACGACGCATGTTTTTCTCTGCGCCGGGCTGCTGATTCAGAAGAAGACGGGCACCATGGCTTTGGCGTTGTTGTGTTCCACGGCATTGAATATCGTTCTGAATTGTTTGCTGCTGCCGCGGATGGGTCTGCAAGGCGCGGCGGTCGCGCTGCTAGCGACACACATTGTTACTATTTTGCTGCTGTGGCTGGCCTCGTCCCGCATCCTGCCGATCGGCGTGCGCGTGACTGCGCTGGCCAAGTATGGCGCCGCTGGAGTGTCGGCTTGGGCGGTAGGTTCCCAGATCGCGCTCCAGTCGCATTTGCTCAACGCCGTCTGCCGGTGCGCGGCGGGTTTGTCGATTTATGTCGGGGCGTTGTTCCTGATGGATGCGCGCGTGCGCTCTTTGCCGGCGTCTGTATGGCGCAGCCTGCGCAGCGAATCTGTGGTATCCCTTATCGACGAACCGATCCTCGCCGAAATCGCGGCCGAAGAGGAGGAAGTGGTTTGCAAATGACACCTCGCGCCAGCGTCGTAGTGCCATCTTATAACGCGGCCGCATACCTGCCCTATGCGATCGATAGCGTACTTGCGCAGACTTCCCCGAATTGGGAAATCGTGATTGTGGACGATGGCAGCATTGACGATACGCGCGTCGTCGTGGACTCCTATCGTTCCAAGCTACAGAACCGGTTGCAGTACGTGTATCAGCCCAACCAGGGCGTGTCGGCCGCCCGGAATTCGGGCATTCGAGCGGCCCGCGGCGAGTTCATTGCCCTCTTGGATGCCGACGACGTGTGGTTGCCGCAACGCTTGCAGCGTAGTATTGAAGCCCTGGATGCCGATCCGGCCGTAGGCCTGGTACACGCGCGGGTGGCCCGTATCGATACGCGGGGATCGGTTACAGGCCAGCTCAAAGTCGAACCCAAATACCTGTCGGGAAGCATCGCGCGGCACATCTACACGCGTCACGCTCACGTGATTTGCACCACGGTCATGTTCCGCAAGAGTTGTCTCGAGACAGCGGGCTGGTTCGACGAAGCCATGCAGACCACCGAGGACCGCGACCTTTGGTTCCGCATCGCCTTGCGGTACAAGATTGCGTACATAGACGAGGTGCTGGCGTATTACCGGATTTCACCGACCTCCACGACCGCGAACCTGGAGCGTTTGCTGCAGTGGCAATTGCATTTCGTGGCCAAACACCATAAGTCCGGCGCGGCCTCGCGGCTGGAGCGGTTGCAGGCTTTAGGAAACATATATCGGGAGTTGGGTGACTCGCTCTTCAGGGGCGGCGCGGTGACACAGTCCATCGGCAGCTATCTTCGGGCAGTCGGTTATTATCCCTTGAGCGTACCTAATGTCTACATGCTGGTGCGGGCGATCATGGATCCATTGGTGCGGGTCTGCGTCGGCGCAGCCCGGTTGAGCAACGCAGGAATGTAACATGGAAAGAGCCATTGCGGCATGCGCGGCATTGCTGAGCGCTGGAGCGTGCTGGGGCGCTGCCCCGCGCATATTCTTCACCGATCTGGCGAGCGGCCCGAAATCCGGCGGCCAGAATAACGCCGGAGCCATCGTCACCATTTACGGCAGGAACTTTGGCCCTGCGCGCGGCAGTTCTTCGGTAACCGTCGGCGGTGCGGCGGCTGGCGCGTATCCTATGTGGACCGATACCAAGATCGCCATTCAGCTCGGCGCCGCGGCAGTCACGGGCAACATTGTGGTGACCACTGCGGCGGGCGCTTCCAATGGAGTGCCGTTCACCGTTCGATCGGGACATATTTACTTTGTATCCACTAACGGCAACGACCGCAACAGTGGGCGGTATAACTCCCCGTGGCATACTCTAATGAAGGCCCGCGACTCGATGCAACCGGGGGACACCACCTATGTGATGAACGGCGTCGCACAGACCGGCGACGATGGCTCCGGATGGCAAGCATCGCTATTGCTGCGTGCCGGCGGGACGGCCGCGGCCCCCATGGCATTTGTCGCATATCCGCAGGCCACCGCGACCATCGGGAGTGTGACGGGACCGCCCAGCGGCATCCGGACCGCTCCGCAAGGCGCAAGTTATCCGAATTACTGGGTGTTTGCAGGCTTCACGTTGCGTGGACAAGTCTCCGCCATGGCTTTATGGGGCAGCACGGGGTGGCGGATTATCGCGAACGATCTTTCGTGCCCCACCGGCGATGGCTCCGGAGCCTGCATGGACACCGTCGAATCCTCGTCGCTGGCATTCTATGGCAACAATGTACACGATACAGGGAGTGCCACTGCCTCGGCGCTCTATCACGGCGCTTACTTCGGCACCGATAGCAATCACCTGGATATCGGGTGGAACACCGTCGCCAACGTGCACGGTTGCCGGGGCATCCAGATCCATTCCACTCCACAGAGCGGCGAGCCTGCGTCCGGCTTGAACCAGTACGACATCAGGATCCACGACAACGCCATTCACGACACCCAGTGCGACGGCATCATCATCGACACGGTGGATCCCTCCAAAGGGTCCGTCTCGGTATATAACAACGTCATTTATAACGCCGGCCAGGGTCCCAACAATCCTGAGAAGACCGGCGGCTGGTCTTGCATCTACGTTCCAGGGTCCACCGAGCGCGGCCCGAAGGGTTCCGGTGCGGTCGAGATCTATAACAACACGCTATATGGCTGCGGTACTTTCGCCGGTCCGCCGTATGGCAACGCTAACGCCGGGATCGTCTACGGTGGAGGCAGCGCGGCGATCTATCTGCGTATTCGCAACAACATTATCTGTCAAACGACTACCAGCCTGCATCGTTCGGGTGTTCCGTATCTGGTAATTTGGAATCCGGCTACGCACGCGGTCTGCGCGGATACCGCGAATTGCGCGGGGATTCGGGGATCGAACAACCTGTTTTACGGCAGCGGCGGCGCGCCCCGGAACACGAATATCGCCGGTTCGGTGAGCGCCAATCCGCAGTTTGCAGAGCTGGCACAATGGACCTTTAACCTGCAACTGAATAGTCCGGCGCGGAATAAGGGGGTCGACACCGGCCTCGAAACCGATCGCGCTGGGGTTGCGGAAGGCGGCGCACTGGGCTACGATATCGGCGCTATGAGGGCGTCCAGGTAAGTGGGTTGGGTCAATCATGTTCAAGCTGCTCGGCACGCTCGCCCTGGCATTGCCGGGCTTGTGGGCGCAGGCCCCGGTCCTGTTTTTCAGCGATATCGCCAGTGGACCTAATACCGGCGGCGAGAACGGGAACGGCGCATATGTCACGATTTACGGCAATTATTTCGGCGCCTCCCAGGGCAGTTCCATCGCCACTGCCGGCGGCGGAGTCATGGTCAACTGCAAGATCTGGGGCGCGGCCTGGCTCTGGTATCAGAAGATCGCCTGCCAGCTTGGCCCAGCGGCCGCGACCGGCGGCCTTGTCGTCACGGTGAATGGGCTGTCTTCAAACCCGCTCCCTTTCACCGTCGCCCCCGGCAATATCTACTTCGTCTCCACCGGCGGCAGTGACAGCAATCCCGGCGCCTTCGCGTCGCCATGGGGCACTCTGTTGAACGCTCGTAATATCATGCAACCCGGAGATATCGCTTACGCCATGAACGGTGTGTCCCAGTCGGGCGACGATGGCACAGGCTGGGATTCCGCGTTTCTGCTATCCGGCGGGGGGCAAGGGAATTGGTGTTCCGCCACAGGTTTGCCGCGCGCATTGGTGGCTTATCCCGGCGCCGCCGTGACGATAGGCAACCCGACCGGAGGCTTGCCCGACTTCGGGCTGCGCACCAGCGACTGTCAAGGAAATTACGTCTTCGCCGGGATCGCCTTTCGCGGCCAGGCTCCCGCGCAGCCCGGCAGCGGCGCACACTACCGGTTTGTTGCCAGCGACATCACCTGCCCCTACACGCAGGGCGCCGGCGGCGGCGCATGCTTCGCTACCTCGCAGGCCAGTTACATCGATTTCTACGGCAACCATGTCTACAACGCCGGTACGGTCAATGCCTCGGCGCTGTTCCAGGGAGTGTACTTCTCGACCGACAGCAATTATGTCGACATGGGTTGGAATTTGGTAGAGAACGTGCATGGCTGCCGCGGAGTGCAGGTGCATTCCTCGCCGCTGGGCAGCGGCGGCCCCTCCGATCCAACCGGCCACGATCAGTACTCCATTTCGATTCACGACAACACTATTCACGACACTCAGTGCGACGGCATCGTCGTAGATACCGTCGATCCCTCGCAGGGGCCCGTCTCCGTTTACAACAATGTTCTCTACAATACCGGTAAAGGTCCCGACAACCCGGAAGACACCGGCGGTTGGAACTGCATCAATATACCCGGCGGCACGGAGAATGGCCCGAATGGCAGCGGCGCCGTGGAGATCTTCAATAACACGCTTTTCGCATGCGGCACGTTCGCGAATCCGCCTTACCCCAGCGATAACAATGGAATCGCGGAGAATGGCGACGAGCCGGAGGGCGCGCCAGCGATCTACGTCCACAGCCGCAACAATCTGATCTATTCGGTTTCCACAGCCCTTTATCCGGCCGGCGTCCCCTATTTCGTCGCCTGGAACCCGGAGACCGGCGGGTTGTGCGCAAATACGGATATCTGTCCCTGGCTCTACGGAACACACAATCTGCTGTACGGCGGCGGTCCCCCGGTGACCGATCTGACGGAGATCGTTGGGTCGGTGAATGAGAACCCTCTGGTGGCGAGCACATCGCTCCCCGACCTGCATCTTACCTCCGGCAGCCCGGCAGGCCAGGCGGGATCCATTATCGGCGGGATCGCTGTGTATGGAATCGATAATACCGCGCGCGATCACGACGGACTGGCGCGGCCGGCGATTCCGGCGATAGGCGCTTATGAGGTTCCAAACGTCACAGGAACCCCGCTGATCGTTAAGTCGGCCACGGCCGGCCAGATCGAGCCATTCGCGGCCGATTCGATCGTCTCGGCGTACGGCGCCGACCTTGCCGCTGGCGCCGCCCAGGCTGCCCTGCCGCTGGGCACCGCTCTGGATGGCGTGACGGTCACCCTTACCGACTCGGCGGGCAGATCGCGCGCGGCGCTGCTGTTTTATGTATCGCCCACGCAGATCGACTGGGAGATCCCGGATGGTACGGCGAACGGAGCGGCTGCCGTCACCATTGCGAATAGTAATGGAACGACCCAGACCGCCGCGATTACGATCGGGACCGTTTCTCCAGGGCTGTTCGAGTTGAACGCTTCAGGGCTGGCGGCCGCCTGGGTGCTGCCGCTAGTCTCCGGAGTCGCACAGATTCTGCAGTCCGTATACCAGTTGAACGCGAACGATGTGATTCCGTCGCCCATCGATCTGGGGCCTGCGAACGAACAGGTCTATCTGGAGCTGTATGGCACGGGTATCCGCCATGCCACGAGCGTGAACGTCACGGTGGGCGGGGTGAACGTGCCGGTCTTGTATGCGGGAGCGGTGCCGGGATTTGCGGGAGAGGACCAGGTGAATGTCGGGCCGCTGCCCCGGTCCCTGGCGGGTAAAGGTTCCGTAAACATCTTGTTGGTAGCGGACGGGCAACCGGCCAACACCGTCAATGTGACGATGCAGTAAACGCACACACACTTCGTACTAGGACTCTAAGTCATAGTAGGTAAAGTACCAGGAGACTGGCAACGGTTCATTGACAAATGTAATAAAGTCGGCCATGATACAGTGCAGATACCACCTCGCGACTGTGCGCGCAGCCCGGGAATATAGGCTCATGTGGCTGATCGGGCCGCAGGCTGCCATCCCCGGCGAAACGAGTATTCGCCGGCTACTTACGAAAGCCATATGAAAGCTATCTCCATCGGTTATCACGATATCGTCGACGAGTGTCGGCGGCCGCCCAACGATGGCTCACGCCACTCCGGACGGTATAAGCTCGGTCGCGGGCACTTCCGCGCGCACATGGATTCAATTTGGCGCAGCGCCGATCGCGCGTCGGTGCGCGTAATCGATCGCGCGCGGCAGTGGCGGGATGAAACGCCGCTGTTCCTGACATTCGACGACGGCGCCGCCAGTTCTTACACTATCGTGGCCGGCGAGTTGGAGAAGCGCGGTTGGAGAGGCCACTTTTTCGTTACCACCGACTGGACCGGCCGGAGCGGGTTTCTCGATCCGCAACAGATCCGGGAATTGCACGCGCGCGGACATGTAATCGGCAGCCACTCCTGCTCACACCCGGCGCGCATGTCCAAGCTGAGTTGGGCGGAGTTGCTGAGAGAGTGGAAAGAAAGCTGCGCCATGCTCAGCGGCATACTTCAGGAGCCGGTGCTCACCGCATCGGTCGCCGACGGATATTACTCGCGCAAAGTCGGCAAGGCCGCCGCCGCCGCTGGGATCCAGGTCTTGTTCACTTCCGAACCCAGCGCCAAAGTCGGGGTTGTTGATGGCTGCCTGATACTGGGCCGCTACTCGATCCAAAGCCATACGCCGGCCGATGTGTCGGGAGCCATCGCGGCGCATAATCAATGGCCGCGGCTGCGCCAGACCATACTTTGGCAGGCCAAGAAACCGGTCAAGGCGCTCGCGGGCGAATCGTATTTCACCATCCGGCGTCTCTTGCTGTCGCGTGGCATCGAGCCGGGAACGAACTGACGCCGTATGACGCAATTGATCTCACATCCCGCGCCCATCGAGGCGGCCGTGGCGCAGCCCACTGACAGTCCGGTCCACATTCTTTATCTCATCGATGTCCTGTGGGGCCTCGGGGGCGCGGAAGGGGTATTGCTGCGCATCCCGAAATTGTTGCCTAAGGACCGCTACCGCTGCACCATCGGAACCTTCCGTCTGCGGCCGGAGCCGCCGGTATTCGATCAGTCGCCCTGTCCCATTCGGGAGTTTCCGGTAAAGCGGGTGTTCGGCATTGGCGCACTCCGCGCGGCACTCTCTCTCAGGCGGTTCATCCGCGACGAGCGCGTCCAGATTGTCCACACGTTTTTCGAATCGGCGGACCTGCTGGGCGGTCTGGTGGCCAAGCTCAGCGGCGTTCCCGTAATCATATCGAGCCGCCGCGATATGGGCATTCTGCGCTCCACCCGGCACCGCATCGCCTACCGCTTGATGAGCCCGCTCTTCGACCAGGTGCAGGCCGTCTCCGACGCTGTCCGGCGCCAAACCATTCGGGCCGACGGGATCAATCCGAATAAAGTGGTGACCATTCCTAATGGAATCGAAATCGAGAAGTTGGCGGCGGCCGACGGCTCCGCGGCGTTATACCATTCGCTTCAACTTGAAGATGCTTCCCCGCTGATTGTCACGGTGGGTCACATCCGCCGCGTGAAGGGATTCGATGTGCTGCTGCGCGTTGCCGCGGAGGTCTGCCAGGTTTACCCCAAGGCCACTTTCCTGATCGTGGGCTCGGTGCAGGAAACGGATTGCGACCAGGAGCTGAGGCATCTGCTCAAGGAACTTAACCTCGAACGTAATGTACGCTTCCTGGGCAAGATGGAAAACGAGAGTGTGTGGTCGCTGTTGAAATTGTGCGACGTATTTTGCCAGCCTTCCCGCAGTGAAGGGATGTCCAATGCGCTGCTGGAGGCCATGGCCTGCGGGCTGCCTTGTGTAGCCACCGCCGTGGGAGGCACGCCCGAAGTTCTGGAAGATGGACGCACCGGTTATGTTGTCCCCAGCGAGGATCACCATGCCGCGGCGAGCCGTATACTGGCCCTGCTGCGCGATCCCGACCGTGCGCGCACGATGGGCAATCTCGCGCGGCTGGTAGTCGAGGAGCGCTTCTCGGCCGAAGGGATGATTCGCAACATGGTGGACCGGTACGACCAGCTCCTGGGGGCGAGCCGGAAATGACGGCACTGTCGGAGATGGATGCGCCGTTCGCCGAAAGTCCCGCGCGTGCCCGCGTGCAGCACAGGGTGCAAACGATCCGCACGCCGGCGGATCTCGACCGTATCGAATCGGCTTGGGATCTAATGGCGGTGGGCCGCAATCCCGTATCGGGCTTTGCTTATGCACAAGCCTGGGCCGCGGGGCTTGGCGAGACCCAGCGGTTACAGGTCATGACGGCGGGCGATTCTGAGACCCTGGCCATCGCGCCTTTGGTAGTCAACCGCGGCGGGCCCGGATGGCTGACCCTGCTAGCCGCGGAAATGTACGAAATCATGGACTTTGTCTACGCGGACGAAAGCGCTCTTTTCGCATTGGCACGCGCCATCGTACGCACGGGACGTCCTTTGGAACTGAAGCGCGTTTCTGTCGATGGGCCGGTGGTTGCGGCCATGGAAGCCGCTTATCGCGGAAGCGGTATCGTTCGGCGGCGGCCTACCGGCGGATCGCCCTGGATTCCGCTGGACGAGTCCTGGGCTGAACCCGAAATGCGGCTGGAAGCCGGCCGGCGCTCCGATCTGCGCCGCGCCAGGCGCCAGGCGGAGAAGATGGGGGCCGTGGAAACCGCAATCGTCGCGCCCACGCGCGCCGAGTTGCCCCAGTTCCTCGACGAAGCCTTCCAGGTGGAAGCCGCCGGGTGGAAAGGCGCGCAGGGCACGGCGCTGGCTGCCGATCCCGTACGGGGCGCGTTTTTCCGGCGCTACGCGGAGATGGCCTGCGCCAAGGGGATCCTGCGCATCGGCGTGTTGCGCATTGGCGGCCGGCCGGCCGCGGCGCAAATCGCGATTGAAAGCGGCAGCCGTTTCGATCTGCTGCGCGCAGGCTACGACGAGCGGTTCGCGCGCTGCTCGCCAGGTATGCTGCTGACCGCGGAAAGCATTCGTTACGCCGCGCGCCGTGGCTTGCAATCCTACGAATTCAACGGCGATGTGGAACCCTGGACCAAGCTCTGGACGCATCGCGAGCGCGCCTGTTGTTCCCTGCGTGCCTATCCTTTCAGCCCGCGCGGAGCCTGGGCTTCGATCGCCGACAGTGGGCACGCCGGCGTACGAAAATTGCGCCAGAGGTTCAAAGCATGATCGCCGCACCCTGGCTGCCGCTGCTCCGGAAAGCGGCCCGAAGCTATGTGGCGGGTCCGGAGTTGCCCGATGTTCTCCGCCTGGCGCGAACGTTTGCGGCACGCGGCGTACCGGCTTCCACTCTCTGCTTTTGGGATGCGCAGGACGACGCGCCCCGGCATGTCGCCGACATGTATCTGGCAACCGTGCAAGCCATCCAAAGCGCACATCTGGATTCATATGTCTCGATCAAGGCGCCGTCGCTCGCATTCGATGCCGGCCTGGTCGTGGAGATTGCGGATGCCGCCCGCGACGCAGGCATCCGCATGCATTTCGACTCGCTGGGCGCCGAAACGGTGGATCGCACGTTCCGATTGATTGACGTGGCGCGCGGACGCGGCGCGAAATTGGGATGTACGATCCCCGGACGTTGGCGGCGCAGCCCGGGCGACGCCGAAAAGGCGGCGCAAATGGGACTGCGCGTGCGCGTGGTCAAAGGCCAGTGGCCCGATCCGGACGCGGCCGTCGATCCGCACGTGGGCTTTCTGGATGCGATCGGCGCGCTCGCCGGCGGAGCCTCCCCGGTCGCAGTGGCCACACACGATCCGATACTGGCCGCCGCCGCCATTCGCAAGCTGCAATCCGCCGGCACGACGTGCGAAATGGAGTTGCTCTACGGGTTGCCTGGCCGCGCTGTTCTGCACGCGGTTCGCGACCTCGCTGTACCGGTCCGTTATTATCTGCCCTACGGGCACGCGTGGCTGCCGTATGCGCTGCGGCAGGCGCGCCGCGATCCGCGCATTCTCTGGTGGGTGCTGCGCGACGCTTCGCGGAGCCAGCTTCCTATTAGCCTTTCCTATTAGCGTTTCCTATTAGCCATGGCCACTGGAATCCTAGAAACCGGCGCACCGTCCCAAGCGTTGCCTCAAGCTGGCGCCGAAGAACGCTTCTACCAGGACTACCGGTGGTGTCTCAATCCCATGCTGAGTTTGCGGGATTTGCTGAAACACCTCGATCGGGAGATCGAAAGATATCGGTCGAACGGCGATTCGGGCTGGCAAGGCGAAGAGCGTCGCATCAATCTGTATCTGTTCGCTTGCGCTATCGCGTGCACCTTGGACGACTATCTGGCTGCCCGGCCGCGCGTACTGTCCGCCCTGGCGCGGCGATTCCCCGGTGCCGGTATTGGGATCCGGGCCGCCGCGGCGCTGGCGAACGCGCCGGCGCGTAATGCGCATGTGGCAGCATGGCGCCGCCAGTGGGCGGACTGTGTCGATGCCGCCTGTGAACTCCTGCTGGGCGGCGACGGAGAGCGTTTCTGCGAACAGGCTCGACACCTGCTCGCGGCCGCACCCAGTGTATTCCGGGAAACCGCGCAGCGTCAGCGCATGCGCATTCCGGAGGCTTTTCGCTGTCAGGATCTGACACATCAGGATGTCTGCGCGATGGTGCGTCTGTGTCTGCCCGCGCTGCCGGAAAAGGATCGGCCGATCGCTATCGTGGGTCCGCGCACGGCCGGCGCATATTTCGCTCCGCTAGCGGCGGCCCGGCTGCGGGCGCTGGGTTACACGCGCGTGGCCTGGGTCACCGTCCGTCCTAAGAACGGCCTGTCACGCGGCGAGTCGCATACGATATCCAAGTTGCTTCGCGCCCGCGCGCAGGTGCTGATCATAGACGATCACCCGAATTCGGGCCACACGCTGCGCTTGCTTTTGGGTGAACTTCGCAGCTTGGGCGCTGCATCGCACGACATCGTCGTCGCGCTCCCCGGCCATCCCTCCATTCCCAATTGGACTGTCGCCGATGAAGCCGCCAGCGGCGTGAGCATCCGCATGCTGCCGCCGGAGGATCGCCTTAAGGCGCGCTTGCTCAACGAGCAATGCGTCGCAAGCGATGCAACTACCTCGCTTAACCGGGAGCTCGCGGCGCATTTTGCCGACGGCTTTCAAGTCCGGCTCAAGCGCGTGCTTGAATCGGACAGCGGACGCGTAATGGCCAAGAGCGTCGGCTGGGGCTGGCTGGGATACCACGCGTGGCTGGCAGGCGCCGCCTTGGAGGGATTCGTGCCGCGGCCGCTGCGGCTTCGCGATGGCATACTCTACTCCGAATATGAAGATTCGTCGGCATGCTCGGAGGCCTGTCCAACGGCCCTTGCCGGGTATGTCGCGCGGCGCGTCAACAAACTGGCGTTGGGCGAAGATCCGGCGTTTGACAGTCTCGGATATCGCTGGTGCGGTTGGGACGATCTGGTAGCCACGCTCAGCCGCGTCTATGGCCCTTACTTGGGACCGCTGAAGAAGCGCGCGATCCGGCGCCTGCTACGCGCGTATGTGGCGCCGCATCCCACCCTGGTCGATGGCCGCATGAAACCCGCGGACTGGGTACACTCCGGAGACAAGCCGCTCAAGACCGATTTCGAACATCACAACTTCGGCGGCGGCGAGCCGGATGTCGTGGATCCCGCATGGGACCTGGCCTGCGCCATCTTTGAATTTCACCTTGCCCCCGATGCCGAGCAAATACTCCTCGATACATATACCGCGCAAACCGCGGATTCGGGTATACACGACCGCCTGCCGCTGTACAAGATTCTGTACGCCATGAACGGGCTGCGCACCGCGAAATACTGGCTCGCGCGCAAGCCAAACGATCCGCGCCGCGAGGAATGGAACCGGCAATTCACCGCCACCCGCAGCTTTGCGGCTTTCCATCTGGCGCGCTACTGCGGCCGCAAGTTGGGCGCCCCCCCGGCAGCCTGGGAGCGGCGGCTATGTTTCCTGGATCTGGACGGCGTGCTGGATTGGGGGCTGCTGGGCTTTCCGCACACCTCTCCGTGCGGCGTACAGGCTCTGCGGATGCTCCGGCGCAGCCGCTTCTCGGTGGTGCTGAACACCGCGCGCAGCCTGGAACATGTGCGCGAATACTGCCGCGCCTACCGGCTGCCGGGCGGAGTGGCCGAATTGGGCAGCGTCTTCTGGGACGCCATACGCGATTGGGAAATACCGCTAATCGATACCGAAGCCGCCACCCAGATCGAACGCCTGCGTGAAGAGATCCGGACTCTTGCGGGCGTCTTCATCGACCCTGAGAATAAGTATTCGATACGCGCCTATCGCTTCCAGGACGGATTCATGCGGCCGTTGCAAAGCACAGAAGTTGCGGCGGTACTGGCGCGCACGGATTGCCACCGGCTGACCTTTGTGCAGAGCCGGGCCGACACCTACATCGTTCAGAAAGGTTCGGGAAAAGGGCAGGCATTAGCCAGCGTGCATGCTTACCTGGGCTATTCCGGCGAGGCAGTGGCGGCTATTGGCGATTCCGCTCCGGATGTGGAAATGCTGCGCACCGCGGAAATTGCCTATGCGCCGGCCAACGCCTCGCGCGAAGTCCGCGAACTGATTGCGCGCGGAGAATGCCGGAAGACCAGCCGCCCTCTGCAAGCGGGCCTGTTGCAAGCAGCCATGGAACTGTGCCTGGCCGCGGGACACAACCCGGACGAGCCGGCGTGGCGGGATGAAACGGAGCCAGTCTCGCTGCTTGACGAATTGTTGCGGGCGCCGGACAGGCATCCCGTAGCGCGGATTTTCAACGCGCTGCGCTGGCGGGGGCTGTAATGACGGCTACTGTACTCGACGCTGCCGAGGCGCGGCCGGCGATCGGCGGAACCGTGCAGGCCTCCTGGATCGCCACGGTGGAGGAGTTCCGCCGGCTCGGCGCGGAGTGGGACGAACTGTTTCAGCGCGCCAATCCGGAGAATATCTTCCTGCGCTTCGGCTGGATGTCCACCTGGTGGAAGCATTTCGGAAAGGGCCAACTGGCGATAATCGCGGTGCGCGATTCGACCGGGCAACTGGTCGCCGTAGCGCCTTTTTATATTGCGCGTTCGTCCGCGGGTATGGGTGCGCGCCGTCTTGGCTTCCTGGCCGATGAACACGTGGGGTCGGACTATCTGACCGTTTTGGCCGATCCACGATTCGCCGCGGCGGCGGCGGCGGAGACGGCGCGGCTACTGTTTACGCATCGCCGCCTTTGGGACTACATTGAACTGTGCGACACCCCCGACTCGCCGCTCATGGCGGCTCTGACGGCGGAGTTGACCGGTCGAGGCATGCCGGTCTTCGAAGCCGGCCGCCGCGTCTGCCGCTATATTCCGTTGCCGTCCACCTTTGAGAAATACCTGGCCGGTATCGGTACCGGCTTGCGGGCCAATTACCGGCGCCGGTGGCGGGCTCTGCGGCAGGAACATCAAGCGGAATGTCTGGCCATTTCGGGCGCCGCCGAACTGGAACGTCATTTTCCCGCCCTGATTGCGTTGCACCGCATGCGCTTCGAACAGCGCGCGGCGGACAGCGCGTTCCTGGCCCCGCGGGTCCCCGAATTTCACGCCGAGGCCATGCGCGTTCTGGCGGCGCAAGGGTTGGTTAAGCTTTTCCTGCTTACAGCGGGCGGCGACGCCATAGCGGCCCTCTATGGCTTCTCCGTGGGCCGGACTTTTCAGTTCTATCAGTGCGGCATGCACCCCGCCTGGGCGCGCTACGGTCTGGGCCAGGTCCTGATTGGTTGCGCCATCGAGCAAACCATCGGCGCCGGGCACGCCACCTTCGATTTCTTGCGCGGCGATGAACCCTACAAGACGCAATGGGCCGGTCGCGCGCACGAAAACACCACGCTCCGCTTCTTCGACCGGCGCCCGGTTAGCGTCGCCGCGCAGTGGAGTTTGCGGCTGGCGGCGGGTCTCCATGCCGTCATGCGCAGCGCTAGAACCCTCCTCACCCCGCTACTGGATAGTAAAGTAGTAAGGAGATTCACCGCATGACAGCCGGCTTCAACCTCGCCGAGTATTACCACTGGGAGGAGACCAGCGGATGCGTCCGGATATACATGCACTCCGAAATGGCCGATCGTCTGCAAGCCGAGGTCTTGCGCGGCGCGGATGGCGGAGCGGAAGCCGGGGGGATCTTGCTGGGCCGCACGGTGCAGGATGGGGGCAGGCCGACCACGATCATAGACGACTTCGTGCCCGTGCCGTGTTCTCATGCCGACGGGCCGCTTTATGCACTATCCGGCGCGGATACACCGAAACTGGAGGCCGCGCTGCTAAGTGCGGCTCTGGCGGGATGTGAATCTCCCGATGCGCCTGCCGTTATCGGCTATTACCGCAGCCACATGCGCGACGGTCTGTCGCTGTCGGCGTCCGACCTGCTGGTGATCGAGAGTTACTTCCAGGCGCCGGCCAGCGTGTTCCTGTTGATCAAAACCGCCGCCGGCAATAGAGCTTGTACCGCCGGTTTCTTCGTTTGGGAAGACGGCGTGCTCCAATCCGAATTCAGCTCGCTGGAGGTGGCCCTGGCGCTTGCACCGGCGTTATCCGCGGCCGTTAGCGAGCCGCCGGGCTTGCCGGATGCCCTGCGCGATGACGTTCCTGCCTGCTGGATCGATACGTCGAACGGCGATCTGCCCGACGATCTGGCAGATCTTTTCCGCAGAGCGGCATTGACCGAGCCATCCCCCGTGCCGGAATTTGAACTTTCCGTCCAACAGCCCCTCGTGACGGCCGCGGCGCGCACCCTGCGAAGCAATGCTCCGCGCGCAGGGCAAGGCCTGCTGCTCCGCGCCGCTACCATCTCGATTGCCAGCTTGGCTTTGGTCATATCCGTGGTGACTTACTTGGGCGCGCCGCGGCCGCAGCGGGAAGAGGCGGCCGCTTTCACGCCCGCAACTTCGGCTTTGGGTTTGCAAGTGGCGCGAAATCCGCCGGACCTGCTGCTGACTTGGAACCGGAATGCGCGCGAAGTCGCGACGGCGCGGCGCGCCAGCTTGTCCATCCGCGACGGAAATACCGAAACCACCGTCAATTTGGACAAGAGCCAACTTGCGATCGGAAACTATCTGCATACGGCGGCCACCGACGACATCCGGTTCCGGCTTGAGATATACGGGCCGGATGACGGCAGTGTGGCGCAATCGATTCGCGTCTCCCTCGGCAGCCCGCGCTAATCCGGCGTGGGACGGGCTCCGCGCCTGCGGCGGCCCCCCAGGCCGCCTGCCTCCTACCTACCTCTTGACATTCTAAAGGAAAAGCGGCATACTCCTTTTGGATGTCTACAAGAAATTCCAAACCCGACGTTTTGCAGGGCACCCTCGACCTGATGGTCCTGCGCACCCTCCAAGCCATGGGGCCGCAACACGGCTTCGGGCTGGCCAAGCGCATCCAGCAAATCTCCGCCGGCGCGCTCGAATTGAACCAGGGCACCTTATATCCGGCGCTGCTCCGTCTGGAACAGCGCGGCTGGATCGGCTCCCGCTGGGGCTTATCCGATAGCAATCGCCGCGCGAAGTTCTACGAACTGACCAAAGCCGGCCGCAAACAGATCGCCCGCGAAATGGACGATTGGGAGCGCACCGTCGCGCTCATGAACCGGTTTCTGCGGGTGGCCGAATAGGAGGGTATGATGCGCACGCTATGGAAACGTCTGGCCTCGCTCCTCGCGCGGCGGCGCTGGGACCGCGAGCTCAGCGAAGAAGTGGAAGTCCATTTGGAAATGCGCGCCGCTGAACTGCGCCAACAGGGCGTCGCTGCGGACGCCGCGCGCGCAGCGGCCCGCCGCGAATTTGGCGGCCTCGAGCAGATGAAAGAATCCTACCGCGACCGCCGCGGAGTTCCCTGGGTCGAGATCCTGGCGAAGGATGTGAGGTATGCGCTCCGCGGCCTGCGCCGCAATCCCGTATTCACGCTGGCCGCCGTGCTCTCCCTCGCGCTGGGCATCGGCGCCAACACCGCTATTTTTTCTTTCGTCAACGCCCTCATGCTGCGCATGCTGCCGGTCGAAAAGCCGGACCAGCTCGTGTCTCTCTATAGGACCGGCGGCTGGGGCAAGGGGTACGCCGCGTATCCGCTCTATCTGGAGTTCCGTAAGCACGGCGATCTGTTCACCGGAGTGTTCGCCCGCAGCAGCGCCGACAAAGTCCGCTTCGATCCGGGCCATAGCAATTCCGTCGAATATGTCGAGCGCGAGTACGTCACCGGCAATTACTTCGATGTTTTGGGAGTGAAGCCGGCCATCGGGCGGCTCTTCACCGACGATGACAACCGCGTCCCGCAGGGTCACCCGCTGGTGGTGCTGAGTCACGATTTCTGGCGCAACCGGATGGCGCTCGACCCGGCCATTCTGGGCCGCGTGCTAACGGTGGATGGGCAGTCTCTTACGGTCATTGGCGTGGCTGCGGCGGGCTTTCATGGTGTGGCGGTCGAAAGCCATGCCGATATGTGGGCGCCCGCCATGATGAGCCCCGGCCAGATCATGCAGCCCGGCAACCATTGGGTGTGGATCATGGCCCGCCGCCGGCCGGAGATATCGCGCAGCCGCGTCCAGGCGGCAGCCAACACCATCATGCAGCAGTATCTGATGAGCGTCTATGGCGGCCAGCGCGATAGCGCGTTCGGCAAGTGGGCCTTGTCGCAGAAGATCGAAGTCCGCGACGGCGGCTTGGGCATCTCCATGCTGCGCGAGGCTTTCGGAGAGCCGTTGACGATATTGATGGGGACGGTTGGCCTGGTGCTGTTGATCGCCTGCGCCAACGTTGCCAACCTGCTGATTGCCCGCGGGGCCGCCCGCCGCCGCGAAATTGCCATGCGCTTCTCGTTGGGCGCCACGCGCCGCCGCCTGGTCCGGCAATGGCTGATCGAGAGCCTGCTGCTCGCCATGCTGGGCAGCGTTTTGGGTCTGGCATTCGCCATTTGGGGCGAGCGTTACATGCTCCTGTTTCTGCCGCCCGGCTACGCGGAGTCGTTCCATGTGTCCCCGGATGGCGCCGTGCTGGCGTTCACCCTGGGTATCTCCGTTCTTTCGGCCTTGCTCTTCGGTCTGGCGCCGGCTTTGCGCGCAACGTCTCTCGATCCCGCGGCCGCCCTGAAAGATGGCGGATCGCAGCAACCCGGCCGCGGCGCGCGCGCCGGCTTTCGCAAAGCTCTGGTGGTGACGCAGGTGGCGCTTTCCGTGGTGCTGGTGGTGGCGGCCGGATTGTTCGCGCACAGCTTGGCGGGACTGCGCTCCATCAATCCCGGCTTCACCACGCAGAACGTAATTGCTTTTTCGCTGGACTATCCCCAAGCTTGGAAGGGCGCCGACAAGGCTAAGCATCGCGAGATCCTGCTCGCTCGCTTGGCCGGCTTACCCGGCATCGCATCGGTTAGTTATGGTGTGCCGGGTCCTTACCGGGGCGGCTCATGGACCGCCGGCATTCGCGTCCCCGGATCAATCCGCACGGCACGAGAAGGAGACGAGGTGGCAATGCAAGGCATCGGTCCCGCCTACTTCGAGACCATTGGAATACGACCGCTGCAGGGCCGGGAGTTCAGCGCGGGCGACCTGCATTCCACACGCAAGACCGCTGTAGTCAACGAGGCTTTTATCCACGAGTATCTGCCCGGCATAGCGGACCCTATTGGGCGCGTCATTAGCTTTGACGACTCCAAACCGGAGGGCGGCGAGCCGACTTTCATTGTTGGCCTGGTCCGCGACATTTTACACGATGGCCTGAGGACATCCGCGAAGCCCACCGTGTACGTGCCGTTTCGCGACGGCGAGGTGAGGTTCGATCCCACACTGTTAGTGCGCACACCGGCGCCACCCGGGGCATTGCTGCCGGCGATACGGCGCGAGCTTAGCCGCCTCGACCCCGAGGTGGCGCTGGTAGAGCCGCGCACCCTGCGCGAGCGGGTGGACGATTCCATCTTTGTCGACCGCATGGTCGCCACCCTGAGCGGATTTTTCGGCGGCCTGGCCTTGCTGCTGGCGGCCATCGGTATCTACGGCGTTATGGCGTACTCGGTCGCGCGGCGTACCGCGGAAATCGGCCTGCGGATTGCGCTCGGAGCGCCGCCGGCCAAGATCCAGTGGATGGTGCTGCGCGGCGGCCTGCTGCTGATCGCGCTAGGCGTGGCCATCGGGTTGCCGCTGTCGCTGGCCGCCGGCCGTATCGGCGCATCGCTCCTCTACGGTGTCCGTCCAAACGATCCGCTGACTTTTACGTTGACGATCGCGGTTCTGCTGGCCGTCGGGGTGCTGGCCGCGTTCCTTCCCGCGCGGCGCGCCGCCGCAGTCCAACCTATCCAAGCACTGCGCCACGAGTAGAGAGCTACCGGCCCGCGCCTGCCATGCTTAAAATAAGCTCTTCGCAGAGCACCCAGCGCGGGCTGTGGTCCTTGCTGGCGCATGCTGGAAACGCTTCCCCAGCCTCCACGTGGATTTCGGCGCCGCATATCGCACATCGATAGCGGCCACTTTCAGGACTGGTTTGACCTATTTCGGACATATTTACTCCAACTCGTATTGAACAGCACCCAACCTGCCACTGTACAGTATCCACCGCATTGTATACTGTTTTCAAGCCGCCAGGATATTTGCCAGCGCAGCGTCCACAGCCGGGTAGCGGAATACATAGCCCGCAGCCTCGGTTGCCTTGGGCAGCACGCGTTGGCTGGCCAACATCAATTCCGACATCTCGCCGAACATAAATTTCAGCGTGAAGGCCGGGATGGGGACCACGGCCGGCCGGGAAAGGCCGTGGCCCAGGGCCTTCGTGAAATCTGTGTTCTTGACCGGATTGGGCGACGTCCCGTTTAGCGGCCCATGCACGGGATTTTGCAGCGCGTGCTGAATGATACCCACCAGATCGTCCAGGTGGATCCAGGACATCCACTGATCGCCATGCCCCATTTTTCCGCCCATGCCTGCTTTGAATGGCGGCAACATCTTGGCCAGTGCGCCGCCATTGACGCCCAGCACCATGCCAGTGCGCAGTTTCACCAGGCGAATACCGAGCGATTCCGCTACATCAGATTCCTTCTCCCACGCCACGCAAACATCTGCCACGAACCCCTTGCCGGGCGCTGAGGACTCGGTCAGGATTTCTTCGCCGCGCGAGCCGTAGTAGCCTATGGCCGATCCGCAGACCAACACCGCCGGACGCTGGCGGGCCGTAGAAAGCGCCTGCACCAGGTTCCGTGTGCCCGTGGCGCGGCTTTCCCGGATCTTCTGCTTTACTTCATCGTTCCAGCGCTGCGCGATGGGCTCGCCCGCCAAATGGATTACTGCATCCACGCCATCCAAGCTCTCTTCCGGCGGCGGGCCCTTCATGGCATCCCAAACGTAAAGCTGCACTCCGGGTGGCAGGTTCGTGCCGGCGTGCCGGCTCAGTACGCGCACCCTGTGGTCTGCGCCGGCGAGTGCCTTCATCAGCCGGCGCCCGATAAAACCGGAAGCGCCGGTAATCGCGATGGTCATAATAACAATGTAACGCACGTACTTTGCATGCCGCGTTCACGCGCGTGTGTGAAAACGCAGCACCCGGCGTGCGTGCGCTACACTTTTCTCTTGCGTACCGTACAAGCCACGCGTTATGTGACACCGCTACGGGAAGGCGGATCGCTGCCCGCCCTCGTCGAAGCCGACGATCTCGGCCTCTACGTGTTGAAGTTCACCGGCTCGGGACAAGGCCCGCTGGCATTGGTGGCCGAGATCGTAGCGGGTGGCATCGGCCGCGCGCTGGGACTCAATGTGCCCGAATTGGTGCTGGTGGAAGTGGATGCGGCGCTGGGACGCAACGAGCCCGACGCCGAGATCCGCGATCTGCTGCGCGCCAGCGTGGGAACGAATCTGGGCATGGATTTTCTGCCCGGCTCGGTGATGTTCGATCCGGCCGCCGGCGACACCGCGGAGCCCGAGTTGGCATCTAGCGCAGTGTGGTTCGATGCGTTCGTGACCAATGTCGACCGCACCGCGCGCAATCCCAATCTACTCTGCTGGCACAAGTCGCTGTACTTCATCGATCACGGCGCGGCGCTCTATTTTCATCACGACTGGAAAGATCCCGTGGCGCGCGCGCGATCCCCGTTCCCGGCGATTCGCGAACATGTCCTGCTGCCGCGCGCCGACCGCATTGCGGCTGTCGACAGCTCGTTGCGCGCGCGGCTCGGCCAGGCCGTATTTTCCGGCGTGCTCGAAGATGTTCCGGATACCTGGCTGTTGCCCGAATCGGGGGCGGCCACTCCGGCGGCCAAGCGCGCAGGCTATCTCGATTACCTGGTTGAACGGCTGAGCGCCGCATCGTCATTTGTGGAGGAGGCCGTGCGTGCGCACAATGCTCTCGTATGACTACGCCATTCTGCGCATAGTCCCGTCCGTGGAGCGCGACGAGTTCGTGAACGCGGGAGCGGTCTTGCAGTGCCAGGAACGCGCGTTTCTGGATTGCAGCGTGCACGTCGACCATGCGCGGCTGCGGGCGCTGTGGCCGGCGCTGGATCTCGAACTGATCCGGCAGCATCTGGAAGCCTTCCCCAAGATCTGCGCCGGAGACCCCGATGCCGGACCCATCGCCAAGCTATCGCGCCGGGAGCGCTTCCAATGGCTGGTGGCCCCGCGCAGCACCGTCATTCAGGTGTCGCCCGTCCACAGCGGGGTGTGTGAATCGCCGCAGACGGCCCTGGATGAACTCTTCCATCGGTTGGTCCTCACGTGACTGCCGCGTCTGGCGCTCCCGGACAACAAGCCGGCCTGCGCAAGCAACTGGGCCTGAGCGATCTGGTGCTGGCGCAAGTGCTGTGCGTGGTAGGATCGTCGTGGGTCGGCATCGCAGCCAAGCTGGGGCGCGCGCATGTGGCATTCTGGGTCGGCGCCATGCTGCTGTTCTATCTGCCCCTGGCGGCGGTGGTGATCTGGCTGAATCGCATGATGCCGCTGGAGGGTGGCCTGTATCAATGGGCAAAGCTCGGCTTCGGCGAGATGGCCGGCTTCCTGACGGCGTGGAACCTCTGGGTGTATGCGGTAATCGTGGCCGGCGCGATCATCTTCGTCGTGCCCACGGATATCGCCTATATGATCGGTCCCGCGGCGGCCTGGCTGCCGGCCAGCAAGCTGGGCACTCTGCTGCTGACCGGGACGGTGATGGCGGCCATCGCGCTGGCGGCCGTGCAGGGCCTCGACGTCAGCAAGTGGCTGCACAACGTGGGCAGCGTGCTGATCATGCTTGCCTACGCCATCCTGTTGACGCTGCCGTTGTGGGCGCCCGTGCCGGCCGCCGTACGATACCAAGCCATTCCATGGTCGCCGCCAAAGCTCGATTGGTTTAGCTTGGCGGTATTTGGTCAAATGACCGTAGGCGCGCTCAGCGGGTTCGAATATGTTGCGATCCTGGCGGGCGAGTGCCGCAATGCCGCGCGCACCATCGGGCAATCGGTGACGATTTCGGCGCCGGTAATCTGCCTGATGTTCATCCTGGGCACCAGCTCGGTACTGGCGTATGTAGGCGGGCAGCCGATCAATGTGATCGGTCCGATTCCGCAGACCCTGCGCGCGGCGCTGGGCACTACGGGAGTGGGCGCATGGGCCGCGCCATTTGCCATCGGATTGCTGCTTGCGCGCGCCATCGCAGCCGCCAGCCTGATCTTTACCGGATTGACCCGCCTACCCATGACCGCCGGTTGGGACCACCTGACGCCCGCCTGGTTCGCGCGCCTGGATGCGCGGCGCGGAACGCCCGTGAACTCGATCCTGTTTGTGGCCGTGCTGGTGATGGCGCTCATTCTGCTGAGCATGCTGGGCGTGCGCGAGCAGGAAGCCAGTCAGTTGTTGGCGAATGCGTCCATCGCGCACTACGCGCTGGCTTATGTGGGCCTCTTCGCGCTGCCGCTGGTGGGGCGCGCGGCGTTGCGCGCCGGTCTGCCCATGTGGGTGAAGGTGGCCGCATTGGCGGGATTGGTCTCGAGCGTGGTTTCCCTGGCAATTGCGGTTTATCCGATCGTGGACGTGACCAGCCGGCTGGAATATGCCGCTAAGATCTGTACCGTGGTATTAGTGGCCAATGCCCTGGGAGTATTAATCTACCGCGCCCCGTGGCGCACGCGCCACGCGCTGCGCCGTCCCTAACTGCGGGAACGCCGGGAGCGGCAGCCTGAAGACTGGAGACCCCAGCGACGATTGGCCTGAAACCCCAACAGCAGCGCGTGATCGAAAATGGCCGTCCGGACCGGTGCATATGGGAATCCCAGCCACGCCGCAGGCGACGGTAGACCTGGATGCCATTTGGTGGTTTATCGCGGAAGACAAGCACGGCGCCGGGAACAAAGATTTTTCCAAAAAGCCGCGGCAGAATGTCGATGCGATCAATAGACAAGAGGTAATAGATAGGGCTGGTATCGGCGACAACCAGTCGCATCAGAAACCCAGGCGTTGCAGACCTTGGCGCTCACGCTCGGCGTCCTCGAGAGTGTACTCGATCCACACATCGTGCGCCTTGAGGAACTCGTCGAGCTGAAAGCTGGTCTCAATTCCGAGGAGTTGCCGCAATTCGACCGAGGTCAGTCGGTCGTGCTTGTACGCCTCGGCTGCCAATGCTTCCAGCGCACGGCGCGACAGGTCTTCGCCCGCGGCGCCTAACCGGTTGGCGAGATCGTCGGGAATATGCACGGTCAAGTTCATAGCCCTCTTCCTTAGGTTAGCCGATTTCCCTCGAATTCGTTCAACTCAGGCAGAACTACTCAACCGCCCTGGCCTCAAGCCCGCACACCTCATCGTCTTCCACCGTATACTGCACCTCAATCGGATGGCAGCAAACCTCGCAATCCTCCACATAGGTTTGCCCCTTTACCGAGGTATCCAGGGCAATCGATATTTGCTCCCAGCAATAGGGACAAGCGAAGAAATACTCCACGCGGCTACTCGACACACTTCAGCAGCGCCGCATTAAACGGCGCGGCGCATTCCACCGGCGGCACATGCCCGCACGAATCCAGGATCACGCTCTGTGCGCCGCGAGATGTCTTCTGCCAACGCCTTACCCGCTGCCAGCGGCTCTGCCGATGTTGGTGAAAGTGGCGGCACCCGGCGGGATTGGTGTCCAGCGTGGTTTCCCTGGCGATTGCAGTTTATCCGATCGTGGATGTTAGCGAATGCCCTGGGAGTGCTAATCTACCGCGCCGGCCGGGGTAAAGTTGCCTGAAGGGTTGTCAAGAGCGTGGTGCGCGGGTCCGGCGCAGGAGACGTTCTTGGCCAATACATCGTAGAGCAACATCTTCAGACCCAACAGCCAAACGGCCGTCAAGTAAATTCGGCGTAACCAGTCGTTGCCCAGACGAATCGCGAAGCGCGCCCCGATCAGAGCGCCCAGAAACATAGCCGCCCCCAGAAGGGCGCCGAGACGGTAGTCCACCAGGCCATGTCCCATGAACACGACCGTGGCCACGCCGGACGAAAAGACGTTGATCAGCTTGGTAGTAGCTACTGCCTCCACGAATGTCATTCGGAACAAAACCACATAGACCGCCGTAAGCACCGTCACGTAGCCGCCGCTAAAGAAGCCACCGTAGATTCCCAGGATAAACGTCAATGCAAATCCCGCAATTTCGGCGGCCCTTGTGGGTGGGGACGTAGCCGGACATGTCCCAGCCTGACGGTAGATCAGCGAGAAAATCGCCACGCCGATCATCGCCGCCGAGACCACTAACGGAACCGACCCCTGCGGCGCCATCAGCAGCAGGTACGCCCCGCATATAGACCCGGCTAGCGTCAGAACAATGAGCCAGGGAAGCCGTTTCCGGCTGAAGCCCCTACTCCGAAGGAATGGCAGCGAGCCACCGGCGCTCAAAAAGGTGAGGGCGAACATGTTGGTCGCGACCGCCGTGCGCGGAGCGACGCCAACCGCGAACATCGCGGGCACCGTAATGAGCGATGTGCTCCCGGTAACGACGCTAACGCCGCTGGTCACGAAGAAAACGGCAGTTAAGAGCAAGAGCTGCAAGGCTGTCATGCCCTCATTCTTAACTCGGGGAGCCGTGCCATTGCAACGGGCACGGGCAGTGTAGGCTTGGGGGCGATCGCTTGGGCTAACAAATCGTCCGATTCTTCGTCCATTCCGGAATAGGAGATATCGATCCATGATTCGAACGGTGTGCGTTTTCTTCTTGGGGGCGTTTCTGGCGTTTTCGCAACAGGAGCACCAGACCATGGTCAACGAGCACGGTGACCATGTGATGGGTTTTTCGCACGACAAAACGACCCATCATTTTGAGCTTAATTACGATGGGGGCCTGATCGACGTCAGCGCCAACGACGTAAGGGACACTGAGACCCGCGATCAAATCCGCAGTCACTTTCACCACATAGCTCAAATGTTTGCGGCTGGTAATTTCAGTGCGCCGATGCTCGTGCATAGTGAAAATGTTCCAGGTACGGCGGCTATGGCTCAACTCAAGGACCAACTTCACTGGGATCTGCAGGAAACTTCACGCGGGGCGCGGCTGAAGGTTATAGCGGATAACAAGCCCGCGCTTGACGCCGTCCACGAGTTTCTTGCATTTCAAATTAAAGACCATCGGACGGGCGACTGCACTGCGGTTCACTAATCTTCGGCAGCGCGGCCATCGCCGGGAAGCCGTATTATGGAAAAGATACGCGCCCGGCGGCCTGATTCCACCAGATCGCGCGAAATGGAAGGCTGCCGTGAAGGGCATAGGGAAGAAGGTATTTGTTCCAGTAACGGCAGAAGGGCAAGGGGGCACGGCGGTGGAGCCCATCATTGAAAGAATCGTTGAGGTCATGGGAAACCGGGAGCAAGCGATGCGGTGGTTAGGAACACCGGTGCGTGCGCTGGACTTTGCTACGCCGATTTCGATGATGGCGACTTCCTCCGGGAAAAAACGGGTCCTGGACGTTCTCGGCCAGATGGAGCATGGTGTCTGGTAATTGACTGTCGACCGCATTTGCAAGGCCAAATATCCGGCAAATGATGGCGAGGGCGCCAAACTGCACGGCGATAGAACCACAAAGGTACGCCCATGATCTACTGTGGGCAGACAGCTTCCCTCGCTGCTTTGGAAGTCCTCGCGAATAGCGCGGCGCTTCCAAATTATCTGATCAATCCGCTCGTTTGCCGGTTGCCGGAATCGCTCAGGCACAACTACTCAAGCGCTCTGGCCTCAAACCCGCACACCTCATCGTCTTCCACCGTATACCGCACCTCGATCGGATGGCAGCAAACCTCGCAATCCTCCACATAGGTTTGCCCTTTCACCGAGGTATCCAGCACCATCGATATTTGCTCCCAGCAATACGGACAAGCGAAGAAGTACTCCACGCGGCTACTCGAGATACTTCAGCAGCGCGGCATTGAACGGCGCAGCGCATTCCACCGGCGGCACATGGCCGCACGAATCCAGGATCACGCTCTGCGCACCAGCGATGTCCTCCGCCAACGCCTTGCCCGCGGCCAGCGGAACCAGCCTGTCCTCGCGCCCCCACACGATCAACGTCGGAGCCTTGATCGCGCCCAGCTTGCCATCCACCACATCCTCGCCGCGCAGAATGGAATCGATGAAACGGTCGATGGTGTAGCCGTCGTTCTTGCGCAAGTGCGTGGCGAACGCCTGCTCGGCGGATTGATCGCTGGCGAACATCTTGTTGTAGAAGACCAGCGCCATGAGTTGCTTCTCGCCCGCCACCGTCGACGGATTCAGCGCCTGCAACGCTTCGCGGGTCAGTGGCGCGCCGCCAATGCGCTGGGGCGAGTAACCTGCACTATCCACCAGCACCAGGCGACTGACTTTGTCCGGATGCGCCAGCGCAAAGTCCATGGCTACCCAGCCGCCCAGTGAGTTGCCGACCAGGGTGGCCTTGCTAACACCCACCTTCTTGTAGAACGCGTCCAGAAAATCCACCAGTGTGCCCACGCGATAGTCCAGCGCCGGCTTGTCGGATTGCCCGAAACCAACCTGATCGGGCACGTAGACGTGGAATTTCGTGGCCAGCGCCGGCACTGTTGCGGCCCATGCGCCGCGGTCCGCTCCCAGGCCGTGCAACAGAATCACGTCCGCGCCGGAGCCGGCTTCCTGGTAGTAGATCTTCTGCCCGTAAATCTCGACCTGCTTGGTGACCGCGCTTTGCGCCCACACCGAGGCAGTCACCCCTGCAAACAAAAGGATTCGGGAAAGCATGTTCGATTGTACGACAATACCCGCTTATGGGGCCGCCCGCACCTGGACCGACTCGATAAACGGCTGCCCCGCAGCCGCCAGCTTGTGTTCCAAACGCTCCGTGCAATCGCATTCGCCACAAGCCCACGGCTCCGTCCCGTTCTCGTCGCGGCAGCGCCGCCGGTCGTGGGCATCCTGCACCCGGACCAGGTCGAAATACTCCTCCCAATACGGCCGTTCTTCCTCAAGCGGCGTCGGGCAGTAACATACTTCCACCCAGCGAGCAGTCCCGTCCGGACAAAGCCGGGCGTCAGACATGTTACGAAGGTATTCGCCTTCAGCCACCGACCCATAGCCCAAAGTCCCGTCTTCGATCGCCTTCAGCAGAGCCGCCTCGCATCCCGGCTTGATCCGCGCCCTCACCAGATACCGCATATTGTTCATTCTAACGCGCGTCGCACAACCGCTCCGCGCATTGTATCCCCACATGGCTCCCGCGCGTCCAATAGTCAGGAAGGTTAATCATATGTTCCGCATCGGCACACTGATCGCCGCATCATTGATCGCGGTTGGCGCACTGTCCGCGCGCGATATTCCGGCCCCCGGATCGCCTGTCAGCGTCATCGTTACCGCCACCGGGCAAAAGGATGCGCCCGCCCCGCAATTGACCGTGGACGACGTCTTCGTCTCGCAAAACAGACAACACATGCAGATCACAGCCCTGGAGCCGTTGCGCAGCCAAAACGGCCTGCAACTCTGGCTGCTGATCGACGATGGTTCCAGCACCAATCTCGGCACCCAACTGGCCGACCTGAAAAGATTCGTGCTCACCCAACCGGCCACCACTCAAATCGGCATCGGCTACATGCGAAACGGCACAGTTCAAATGGTCCAGCCACTGACCTCCGACCACGGCCTGGCGGCCCACGCGCTTCGCCTTCCGCTGGGAATGGCGGGCATCTCCGCGAGTCCGTACATCGCGTTGGAAGAACTGATCAAGAAATGGCCCGCCGGCCCCACGCCACGCGAGGTTTTGATGGTGACCAGCGGCATCGATCCCGATTATGGTTCCGGTCCGAATAATCCGTACCTCAATGCGGCTATCGACAAGACCCAGCAAGCGGGGATCGTTGTGTTTTCGATCTATTACTCGGGCGCGGGGCGCTTTGGCCGTAACGGCCGGCAGCTCCTTTGGGGGCAGAACTATCTCGGGCAGCTCAGCGACGACACGGGAGGCTATATGTATTGGCTGGGCACGCAAAATCCGGTGTCCCTGGCTCCCTTCTTGGATGATGTGAGCCTGCGCTTGAATTCGCAGTACCTACTTACTTTTCTGGCCAGGCCGGAGAATAAGCCGGGATTTCAGAACGTGAAGATCGGCAGTGAACACCCGCATGTCAAATTGGCGGGTCCGTCCAAGGTCTACGTACCTTAACAAGCCCTAACTTCCCAAGCGGATCAAGCTGAGCTCCAGCACGTTGGGATTACCCGCCTTGATCCGATCTAGCAGGTCCGCGGCCGGCGCCGTCTCCAGGTTGATGCGCGCGGCCGCCGCCTGCGCCCCGTCGAAGACAATATTCTCCATCTCCTGGACGTTGATGCGGGCCGCGCTGATCAGGTCGAGCACGCCGGCCAACACGCCGGGGCGGTCCAAATGCCGCACCACCAGCGTACACGTGGCGGGTGTGGCGCGCGCGATATTCACCACATTCGGCACCTTGCCGGTTTCCTGAAATGTCTTGACGATGCGCACGGTTTCAGCGGCGATGGCCTCCTGCGCCTGATCCGTGGACGCGCCGATGTGATGCGTGCCGTAGACTCCCGGCAGCTTCACGATGTCGTCTCCAAAATCGCCCGCGCCGCCGGATGGCTCGTTGGCGAACACATCCAGCGCCGCGCGCAGGCCATTGCTGCGCACCGCCCAGCTCAAGGCCACTTGATCCACAACTTCCGCCCGCGACGTATTGATAAAATACGCGCCCGGCCGCATGGCGTCGAAGAATTTCGCGTCGATCAGACCGCTGGTCTGCGCATTCGCCGCTAAATGCACGCTCACGATGTCCGCCCCCGCGGCCACTTCGACGGGCGTCCTCCGGTGCTCGATGCCTAGTTCCCGGGCCGCCTCCGGAGTCAAGCTGCGGCTCCACGCGATTACCCGCATGCCGAAAGCTTTCGCGCGCGGAATCATCTCGCGCCCGATCCGGCCCACGCCGATCAGGCCCAGCGAGCGGCCAAACAATCCGCGAGCTTTCGAAAACTCCGCCTTGTTCCATTGCCCCTGCCGCAGCAGGGCCACATTGTCCGCGATGCGCCGGTCGAGCGCCAGGATCAGCGCAAACGCCAGTTCCGCCACCGCCGCCGAATTCTTGCCGGGACAGTTCGAAACATAAATGCCGCGGCGCGATGCGGCCGCCACATCGATGGTGTTGTAGCCCGCCCCTGCCCGCACCACCAGCTTCAACGCGCCCGCCGCCAGAATGGCTTCCGTCACTTTCGTCGACCGCACCACCAGGACGTCCGGCCGCAACTGCTCAACGGCTTGTGCCAGCGCGTCGTCTTTCAGGCCAGGCTGGTAGGTCACCTCGCAACCGGCCGCTTGGAGTCCCTCTTGCCCGGACTGCTCGAATTTGTCAGCGATAAGAACGTGCATACGTGGCGCCACCCCCGATCATATCGCGGTGCACGGCCGTTCCTATCCCGTAGCTTTATCGTTACGCAGCAGGGCGCGACTTGCTTCGCCACAAAGCCCTGGCTTTGATCCATGCCCTCGCGCAAGGCGCCGAGTTCGGCGAGTCGACGGCCGATATGAACCAGCGCCTGCCGGTAACGCTCTGTTGCCGTGGCCAGGGTTTCCGCCACTTCGGGATCGTGCGGCGCGGTATTCAGAATCACGCGCATAATGTCGCCGTATTCCTTGCGCATGCCGCAACAAGTCGCCGCAACCAATCGAACAATGGCTTCGGGATCGTCCAGCGCGTCCACCCGGCGAAGCGTCGTCTCCACAACCGGAGCCGTGGTCCAAATGTCCATCAACGTGCGCAGCAGGCCCTGTTTGCCGGCAGAAACGGCGTAGACGGTGGCCCGGAGACACGCGTGCCAAAGCAGCGATTTCGCCCACTTTCGTCGCGAAATAGCCATGTTCTGGGCGATATCTCCTGGGATCGAGTCCGATCGAACGTGCATGAACCGCACAAAAGGCATGGTCGACAGGGGATCGAATCGGCGTTCCAGCATGCGATCCGGGTCTCGGACCGGTGGGTCACCCAATTATATACTCTAAATATAATAATATAAGGAACATGTCATCGGCGTTCGTGGATCTCGCAGGGCCGGAGGCGATCGCCAAATACGAGCCGGTGATCGGCCTCGAAGTGCACGTCCAACTGGCCACTGCGACCAAGATCTTTTGCGGCTGTCCCACCAGCTTTGGCGCGCAGCCGAACAGCAATGTCTGCCCGGTGTGTCTGGGTCTGGCGGGGGCCCTGCCGGTGCTGAATCGCGCGGCGGTCGAACTGGCCATTCAGGCGGCGCTGTCCCTGCACTGCCGAGTGCGTCCGGTTTCCCGCTTCGCGCGCAAGAACTACTTTTATCCCGACCTTCCCAAGGGCTATCAGATCTCGCAATACGAGGAGCCACTGGCCGACCATGGCTGGGTCGAAATCGACGTCGACGGCGTCCCGAAGCGCATCGGAATCACACGCGTCCACATGGAAGACGATGCCGGCAAGAGCATCCACGACGGCTTTCCGGATTCGGCGCGCTACACTTATGTGGATCTGAATCGGTCCGGTACCCCGCTGATCGAAATCGTCACCGAGCCGGATATGCGTGGGTCGCAAGAGGCCTACGATTTCCTGACCGGCCTAAAGCAGACGCTCGAATTCCTGAATGTATCCACCTGCGATATGGAGAAGGGGCACCTGCGGTGCGATGCGAATGTGTCGGTCCGGCTGAGGGGCGCCGAGCGGTTCGGCACAAAGGCCGAGGTGAAGAATCTGAATTCGTTCCGCTTTCTGAAGTTGGCGTTGGACTATGAGATCGCGCGGCAGGTATCGATTCTGGAGAGCGGCGGCGCGATCCCTCAGGAGACCCGGCTGTTCAATCCGGATACCGGCGAAACGGCCACCATGCGCAGCAAGGAACATGCGCACGATTACCGCTATTTTCCGGAGCCGGATCTCGCGCCGCTGCGGATCGCGGATGTCTGGCTGGATGAGATCCGCACGCGCATGCCGGAACTGCCTGTGCATAAGCGGGCACGGTTCATGGAGAGCTACGGCCTAAGTGAGTATGATGCGGATGTGCTTACCGCGAGCCGCGCCATCGCGGAGTATTACGAGCGGGCCGCGGTGGTGGCAAGCGATCCCAAGGCCGCCGCCAATTGGGTGATGGGCGATTTGATGGGCGCGCTTAACGGGGCAGCCAGGCAGATCGCGGATTCGCCGGTTGCGCCGGAGCAGCTTGGCGAATTGGTGGCCTTGATCCGGAGCGGCGAGATTTCCGGTAAGATCGCCAAAGACGTCTTTGCGAAAATGTTCGCCACCGGTGATGCGGCGCCTGCGATCGTCGAAAGAGAGGGACTGCGGCAGATCAGCGACAGTGGCGCACTGGATCTGATGGTCGACCAGGTGCTGCAACAGAATCCTAAGCAGGTGGAACAGTATAAAAGCGGCAAGGCCACGGTGCTCGGGTTTCTGGTTGGGCAGGTGATGAAGGCATCGCGCGGCCAGGCTCATCCAGGCCTGGTCAATGAGCTAATAAAGAAAAAGCTATGTTAAAAGAAGGCGATACAGCTCCTAAGATTCAGTTACAGACCGATTCGGGGCAATCGTTCGATTTGGACGATGTGCGGGGTAAGAAGGTGGTCTTGTTTTTCTATCCCAAAGCTAGCACTCCGGGTTGCACCGTGGAAGCTTGCGAGTTTCGGGATACTTTCAAGAAGTTTGAGAAGAAGGGCGTGGTGGTGCTCGGCATTTCCAAAGATGCACCTAAGGCTCAGACTACTTTTAAGGTCAACCAGGCACTTCCGTACACGCTGCTTTGCGACGTGGATAAGAAGGTCGTGGAAGCCTACGGGGTTTGGAAGGAGAAGAATATGTACGGCAAGAAGGTAATGGGGATTGAGCGCACTACCTTCGTGATCGATGAGCGGGGTAAGATTCAGAAGATCTTCTCGAAGGTCAAGCCGGCGGGCCATGCCGCTGAGGTTTTGGCGGCGGTATGAGGCGGCGCCTGCTACCGGCTCGCCACGTGCATCGTCTTAGTCAGTTTGGCATCGGCCGATGACTCGCCTACCGTTAGTTCTACTTCATCCTGTTCCAGAATCCAGCGTTTCCCGCCTATATCCCAGTAACTCAATGAATCTGCGGTCAAGGGAATGTCCACCGCCTTCGTCTCTCCGGGCGCCAGAGTGACTCGGCGGAAGCCGCGCAGCTCCTTTGCTGGCCGGCCTACCGCCGATTTCATGTGCCTCACGTAAAGCTCGACAACCTCATCGCCGGCGCGCGTCCCGGTGTTCTTGACATCCACGCTGACTACGGCTTTGACATTCGGCGCCAACTGCCGCGCACTGACCCGCAACCTGGAATACTGGAACGTAGTGTAACTAAGGCCATAACCGAACGGATACAGCGGGTCGCCCTTGAAATACATGTAAGTGCGGCCGTGCCGGATGTCGTAGTCCATCATTTCGGGAACCTGATCGAGCGACTTCGGCCACGTCTGCACCAAACGCCCGCCTGGGTTGTAATCGCCGAACAGTACATCGGCGATGGCCGTCCCCATCTCCTGCGCATTGTGGGTCATGTGCAGAATCGCGGGCACGTTCTCCTGGCTCCAATTGATGGCGAACGGGAAGCTCGACACCAACACCATGACGGTCTTCCGATTGGCGGCATAAACCTGCTTCACCAAGTCTTCCATCTCCAGGTCGATGGCGCGCCGGTCGACAGCCTCTTTGCCGTCGCTGGGCGTCGGACATTTCTCCCAACCGGCATCGCAGGTGGTATGGTTTCCCACGAATACGACGGCCACGTCTGAGGCTTTGGCCACCTTGACCGCTGCGTTGCTCTCATTGTTCGCGGCATAGTTCACGGCAATGTCCGGGCCGAGCTTGGCCTTGATCCCCTCGAGCGGCGTGATGGTATAAGGCGGTGTCCCGCTGTACCAATCCAGCAAGACTTCATTAGCGCGCGGCCCGATCACAGCGATAGACTTGAGCTTCGACTTATCGAGCGGCAGGAATCCGTCCGCGTTCTTCAGCAGCACGACTGACTCCAGAGCTACCTGCTTTGCCACATCTTTGTGCCCCGGCGTCTTCCAGGCGTCCTCTTCGCCGGTAAGTTTCGAGTATGGCACGCGCGCGGGCGGGTCCAGCAGCCCCAGCCGGATCATCACCCGGAATTCGCCTTTAATCACATCGTCGATATCCGCTTCGGTCAGCAGCTCTTGCTTCAAGGCGTCTTGAACCGGCGCCTGGAAGCGGTCCAGGAACTGATTGATGCCGGCCTTCACCGCGCCCGCCGCGCCCTCTGCCAGCGTGGGATAGTACTTGTGCAGGTTGATCATGTTGCGCAGCGAGCCCGCGTCAGTGCAGACGATCCCGTCCACGCCCCATTCCTTCATCGCGATCTCCCGCAGGATGGGGTTCACGGTCATGGGAATGTGGTTCCACGCATTGTACGACGCCATGAAGGCGCGCGACCCGCCATCCACCACTCCCATGCGGAAGGGGACCGAGTAATACTCGCGCAGCAGGCGCTCGTCGAAATCCGACGACGATCCGCCGCGGCCGTTCTCGTTGCTGTTGGCCAGAAAATGCTTCATCAGGGAGGCGGTGAGCCAATACTTGGGGTCGTCGCCCTGCAGGCCGCGCACCATGGCGGTGACCATGGCGCCGTTGAAGAACGGATCTTCGCCGAAGCATTCCTCGGTGCGGCCCCAGCGCGGGTCGCGGCCGAGGTCGGCATTGGGCGCGCGCACCACCAGGCCGCCGCGCTGCTTGCTCTGATAGATGTGGCGCGTTTCATTGCCTTCGACGCCGCCGGCCTTGCGGATCAGGTCGGGATCCCAAGTCTCGCCCATGCCGATAGCCTGCGCGAATTGCGTGGTGGGAATGGGCGTGGGCCGGCCCCATCCGCCGGGACCGCCCAGCGCCAAGCCATGCAGTCCCTCCACGTGGCCAGTACCTTGGATACCCAGCCGCGGCACGTTCGGGCGGGTGCCGAGGCAGGCGACCTTTTCGTCGATGGTCATCAGCGCGACGATGTTTTCCACGCGCTGCTCGATGGGCAGATCGGGGTTTTGGAATGGATATCGGTAGGGGCCGTCGGCGGCGGCTGGCGAGCGCATCAGAAAAAGCAGCGGGATCGCGGCGAGCGTGGGTATGGGTTTCATGAAATCACCATTATGCACCCTGATTTGGCGTCCAAACGTCCGGCAAGCTCCCCGAACGACTAAAGATCATTACTGCGCCCGCCGATCTTCTCTTTAGGTTGTTCTTGGAGGATTGAGATTGTCAATTAAGGGAAAAATCATCTTGGTAGTGACCGGAACCCTCCTGGTCGGGGTCGCGGTCATCGGCTACCTGTTCGACCGGAACTACAGGCTGCAAGTGGCGCGCACCTCGGACGAGACTCTCCGCGCGTCCCGGGCCGCATTCGAAAATCTCCGCAAGGACAGCGTGGATATGATGGCCGCTGCAGTGGAGGCCATAGCTTCGAACCAGGAGATCAACGCCGCGCTGGCCAACCGCAACCGCGAGCAACTCCTGCAGGCAACAGCCCCGCTGTATCGGAGCTTCCACAAGCGTTACGGGGTCACGCACTGGTTTTATTGGGAGCCTGAGCCGCCCGGACAGACCCGAGTCAATGGTTTGGTCAACTTCCTGCGCGCAGCAACACCGGACAAGCATAGCGATATGGTCGAGCGGGTGATGCTGGCCCGCGTAGTCGAAACCAAAACCTTCGTGAACGGGCTGGAGATGGGGATCACAGGATTGGCTTTCCGGGTTGTAGCGCCGGTGTACTGGAGGGGGAAGCTGTGCGGGTACTTCGAAATCGGCAAGGATATCGGCAATTTCCTGGATAGCATGAAACTACAGACCGGCAATGAATACGGCCTGCTGCTTCACAAATCGCAGATGGATAAGGCCAAGTGGCTGTCCAGCCGCGCAAGCTGGGGAAAACCGGACAACTGGTACGATATGAAAGATTTGCTGTTGGCCAAGAACACGTATTCCGATGAATCGATCCTCAGATACGGCGGCAGCCTCGACAAAGTGCCGGAGAACGGTCAGGAACTCGGGTTGGTCGAACACGGCGCCGCGATCTACAGCCGCGGGGTGTTCCCGCTTTACAATGCCGGCGGAGCCAAAGTCGGCGCGGTCTTCGTGTTGAGCGACATCACCGCCGTATACCAGGCGGCGCACCAGACGATGGTGCGAGGTCTGCTTGCGATAATCCTCCTAATGTCGCTGACCGGTGTTGTCATGTGCGTGCTCTTCAACCGGCTCATCGTGGCCCGCCTGGAGCGGCTCATCCGGGTCGCGAAGCGGGTGGTCGGCGGAGAGTTCAACCTTGAAGTGGTGCCGTCCGCCCACGACGAATTAGGGAAATTCGAGGAACTCTTCGAGCAGTTCCGGAGGGTCTTCGTCGACCTGGTCGGGAGCATCGAAGACGAGTCCGCCACGCAGAACGTCCCGCCGGCCGCCGCGCGAGAGCCCGGCTTTGCAGCGCAGCCGGAGTTCGCAGGTACCTCGACGTTGGGAGAGAAGTGAACGCATGGGACAGCTTTTCGACAGCCGGTGCAAACTGGATCAGCTCATTGCCGATCGTAAACTCGACAAAATCAACGTCTACGGGGAGATAGGACTGAAAGCGGGCTTCCTCGTTTCATTGATCAAATCGGCCACGCCGGATGACCAGGCCAAGCTTATGAAGTTCCGTAAGGCAGCGCAAGAGACTCTGCATACGGAACTCTAATCCATATTTTTATTCGTCGCGCAATGCGTCCATCGGTTGCAGTCGCGACGCTCTCCACGCCGGTCCGTAGCTGGCAAACAGAGCGACTATCGCCAACAGTGCGACCGCCACACCCAGCGTCAACGGGTCTCGCGGCGTCATGCCATAAACCAGCGACGCCGCAGCCTGCCCGGCCCAAGCGGCCAGCGCCGTGCCCAATGTCAGCCCGATCGCCAGCAGCAGAACAGCTTCCCGCAATACCAACGCGATTACGCGCCCTCGGCTCGCCCCCAGCGCGATGCGCACTCCGATCTCATTTCGTCTCCGGGCGACCATATAAGCAATCACACCGTATAGTCCCAGCACTGCCAGCAAACCCGCCAGCAAACCGAAGGCGCCCGCCAACGCCGCCATCAGCCGGTCGCGCATCAGCGAATCTTTGATCTGGGTCGTCAGCACGCTGAACTGGACGGCGATCCCTGGATGGATTTCGGAGACCGCCTCTTCCGCGGCGCGGTAGAACTCGCCCAACGGCGCGTTGGTGCGCAACACAAACGTGCCACCCGGCGACGGGTCCTCATCCTGATCCTCCGGCACGAATGCAATCGGCCGGAAGTCCTCGCGTAGTTCGTAGTACTTCGTGTTTCGCACCAGCCCCACCACCAGCAATAGCGTGTCCGGCTTGTCCGCCGATTCCTCCCGGCGGAACCACCGGCCGACCGGATTCTTTCCGTGGAAAATCGTGCGCGCAAACTCCTCGTTCACAATCGCCACCTTCGGCGCCGTCAGATTATCGTGCTCGTCAAAGTCGCGCCCCGCCACCAACGTGGTCCCCATCGTCCGGAAATAACCAGGACCGCAGCGGTTGAACATGGCATCGACCCGCGGCCCAGCCGAGCCGTCCGCCCATGCATTCTGATCCCAGCCCGAGCCACTGACCGGCGTCATACCCACCTGTCCGGCCGCCATCGCACCGGTCCGACTACGGAGCTTCTCCAGCGTTTGCCGCCGCACTTCTGCGATCCGCTCCTTAGGGTAATGCGCCGCGCGATAATCCACGCTGACCGCCACAATCCCCTCCGCACGGAAGCCCGGATCGACGGCCAGCAGCTTTTGCAGACTGCGTACAAACAGGAGCGCGCCGGCCAACAGCACCAGCGACATGGCCACCTGCGTAACAACCAGCGCCCGGCGTAAGCTGAATCTTTCGCGTCCCGCCGTCAGCCCGCGGCCGCTTGCCCGCATGACTGACGCCGGCGCCACCTGTGTCGCGCGCAACGCCGGCGCCAGCCCGAACAGCAGGCATGTGACGATCGCCATTGCAGCGGTAAAACCCAACACCCGCCAATCGAAGTTCAGCCCCACAAACATCCGGTTTTCCGGCGTCGTCAGGAAGGCGATCAGCCCGCGGCTGAGTACCACGGCTAAAGCTGCGCCCAGCGCGGCGCCGAGCAGGGCCAGCACTACGCTTTCGGAAAGCAATTGCATAATCAGGCGTCCGCGCGAGGCGCCAATCGCCTGCCGCACCGCGATCTCGCGCTCCCGCGCGCTCGCACGCGCCAGCAAGAGGTTCGCCAGATTAGCGCACGCGATCAACAGGACCAATCCCGTGGTCGCCAGCAGAATCCACAGTGGATCCTCATAACGGCTGCGCAACTGCGAGACACCCGTCGCGCCAGACGTTACGGTCAGTTTATTGGCCAGATATCCCTTGGCTGTATCGGCCCGGTAGGAGGGCGGGAGCGTCTCCCGCATGATGGACGGCGAGACAATTTTGAGCTGTGCGTTTGCCCGCTCGATGGTCCAGCCTGGCTTCAGCCGCCCCATGAGGGAGAGCCACCACCCGGTCGGCGCCGGGATCCGTCCTTTGCCCGGCTCCCAGAACATCGGATCGGCGCACACGGGCACAGCCACATCGAACTTGTGCCCGATCTCGACCCCGAAGAAACTGGGCGCCGCCACCCCAATCACCGGGAACAATCTGCCATCCAGCCTGACGCTCCGGCCGGTAACCGCGGGATCGCCGCCAAACTCGCTCTGCCAGAAGGAGTAGCCGATCACCGCGCCCGGCGACCCGCAACCCGGCCGATCGTCCTCCGCGCTGAATACCCGTCCCACGAGGGCTGGCGCCTTCAGCACGTTGAAAAACTCTCCGCTGACGAACAGGCCTTCCGCGTATCGCGCCTTGCCTTCCTGCGCCAGGTTGAACCCTTGTGCGCTCCACGCAATCATTCCCGAAAACGCCTGCTGCCGCTTACGAATGCTGTCCCACAAATTGGAGGTGAAATTCGCGCTGCGTGTTGACCACCAACCGGACCGCCGGTCTCCCTTCGCGAAATCGAGATACGCCAGATCCTGGGGCTTTTCCACCGGCAGTGTCCGCAAGCGGATAGCATCGATCAGTTGAAAAATTGCCGTGTTCGCTCCGATTCCTAGACCAAGCGAGAGCACCGCCACGGCCGTAAACGTCGGATTCAGCCGGAGCTGCCGCAGACCGTAACGCAGGTCCCTCAAATACCGATCCATCTCCACTCCCTGATCTTTATACTTAAATGGACCGAAACGGTTACTAAGAAAAATGGCGACTGCTGCGCGGCTTGCTATCATCGCGGTGGCAGCCAAGGTAGAAAACAATGCGCTGGTATCATTACGTAGCCTACTTCTTCGCGGGTGCATTCCTCGCGAACAGCCTGCCCCATCTCGGCAACGGGATCTCGGGCCATGCCTTCCAAAGCCCCTTCGCATCGCCACCCGGCGAAGGCTTGTCCTCCTCGACGGTCAACGTCCTATGGGGCCTTTTCAACCTGGCCGTCGGGTACCTGCTCGTTTGTCGTGTCGGCAACTTCAACTTGCGCACAACCCGGCACGTGCTCGTCCTCGGAGCGGGCATCCTGATTATGTCGTTAATGCTTGCCCGCGGATTCGGACGGTTCCACGGCGGTCTGTGAATGTTTCCAGGCTTACTTCGCCGGAACGGCGGGTCCGCCGGCGTCGGAAAGGATATGAATCGTGCGCAGCCACGTTTCCACGCTCGCGGGCCATGTGGTCACCGGCAGTGCCGTGCGCCGCAGGCCGTAACCGTGTCCGCCCTCCGCATAGATGTGCAACTCCGCCGGAACCTTTGCATTCTTTAAGGCCAGGAAATACACCACCGCGTTCTCGACATGCACCGGATCGTTCTCCGCCTGGACGATAAACGAAGGCGGGGTTTGTGCGGTAACGTGAATCTCCGGATTCGCAGCGAAGTTCTTGTCCGCAAGTGCCAGGTAACCCGGATATACGATCACGGCAAAGTCGGGACGGCAACTGAGACCGTCGGCGGCGTCCAGCGGATCGTAGAGTCGCTGATCGAAGTGAGTACTCAGCGCAGCGGCAAGGTGCGCCCCGGCCGAAAAGCCAAGCACCCCGATGCGGTGCGCGTCGATGTGCCACTCGTCGGCGTGCGCGCGCACAATCCCCAGAGCGCGCTGCGCATCCTGCAATGCGGCGGACGACTTCGGGTAAGGTCCGGAGTCGGGCACACGGTATTTCACCAGCACGCACGCGATGCCTGCCGAATTGAGCCAATCGCACACCTCGGTCCCCTCAAGGTCAATGGCTAGAATGCGGTAACCGCCTCCCGGAAAGACGACCACGGCGGCGCCGGTGCTGTTCGAGCGGGGGGTGTAGAGCGTGAGGGTGGGAGTTGAAACGTTGCCGAGACGGATCAGCGGCTTGCCCGCGATGAGGTTGTCTTTCGCGGTTGTCGTATCGACCTCCGGCAGCGGATTTGGCGGCGCGCCTGGCGCCACGGTTGGCCAGAGAGGCAAGGTCGGATGTCCGGGAGCAGGTTGCCAGGCAGACTTTTGGGCCAACAGACTGGCGGAGCCGCCGGCAAGCGCGGCCAGAATCAGCAGACGTTTGTACATGGTCAAAGCAATCATCGCAGCCCCAGGGACCCGTCCGCAAGCGGTGCGCGACATAGAAGTGGAAGTTCGGCAGCGCCATATGAGCTGCTGGATCGCAGTGCCCCAGCGCTATCTGCGTTTATCGGCGTTCATCTGCGGCCATATCCGGTTTTGATTTGCGCGTAAGTCAAGGCTCGGAAAAGCAATATCTGGCCGCCGATGAACGCCGATAAACGCAGATAGGACAAGCAAGACCAAAGCTCGCCGCCTGAAGTACGGGTACGCAAGAATCTTACGGCTTTCTTTGAGTCTTTCGCGCCGCTCCACTTCGGTGCCCACGCCCGTCCGCAAGCGTACCTGCCCTGCATCGCCGCATTGCAGTATCCTATATGTGGAAGTTTCGAGGAGGCTGCAAATGGACGACGACATCCTGAATATCGTGGACCGGCGCACCGGCGCCGCCTACGATCTTCCGTTTTATAAAGGCGCCATCCGGGCCATGGATCTGCGCCGCATCAAGACCGGTCCCGACGACTTCGGCGTGATGACTTACGATCCGGCCTTCCTCAATACGGCGTCTTGCCAAAGCGCCGTCACCTTCATCGACGGCGATAAAGGCATCCTCCGGTATCGCGGATATCCCGTCGAGCAGTTGGCCGAGAATTGCACGTTCCTGGAGGTCGCTTACCTCCTGCTGAACGGCGAACTGCCAAACGCCGCCGAACTCAAACCGTGGGTGGAAAGCATCACCTACCACACCATGCTGCATGAGACCACCAAGAAATTCCTGGAAGGTTTCCGCTACAACTCGCACCCCATGGGCATGTTCATCAGCACCGTCGCGGCCCTATCGACTGTCTACCCTGAGGCCCGCCACGTGCTGGACCCGGAGGTCCGCCAGTTGCAAATTCGCAGACTGATCGGCAAGGTTCCCACCATCGCCGCCTACACTTACCGTCATAGCGTGGGCTTTCCTTACGTCTATCCCGATAACGACCTGACCTACACCGAAAACTTCATGAACATGTTATGGCGCATGGTCGAGCCGAAGTATCAAGCCAACCCCGTGCTGGCGCGCGCCCTGGACATCTTATTTATCCTGCACGCCGACCACGAACAAAACTGCAGCACCAACGTGATGCGCGCCGTGGGCAGTTCCCAAGCCGATCCGTTTCTGGCGACGGCGGCGGCCGCGGCGGCGCTATCCGGCCCGCTGCATGGCGGCGCGAACGAAGAGGTGCTGCGCATGCTCGATGAGATCGGAACCAAAGACCGCGTGCCCGCCTATGTCGATAGCGTCAAAGCCGGCAAGGGTAAGTTGATGGGCTTCGGACATCGCGTCTACAAGAACTACGATCCGCGCGCGCGCATTATCAAGTGGGCCGCCGGCAAGGTCTTCGAAGTCACCGGATACAATCCCAAGCTGGAGATCGCGCTGGAACTGGAGCGTATCGCCCTCGAAGACGAGTATTTCGTCAAGCGCAAGCTTTACCCCAATGTGGACTTCTACTCCGGCATCATGTATCAGGCCATGGGATTTCATCCGGAGATGTTCACCGTGCTGTTCGCCATTCCGCGCACCGTCGGCTGGCTGGCGCAATGGCAGGAGATGCTGGAGGATCCGGAACAGAAGATCGCCCGGCCGCGCCAGATCTATACGGGGTATGAGGCCCGTAACTTCGTGCCGCTGGCGGAACGGGGTGCGGCACAGGCTCTCAGACTGTAGGGCGGTAATCTCACCCGCAGGCGCGTTCACGCGTGGCCGCCGTTGTACTTCCGGCTGTATCATCCCAGTATCATGTCGAGCTGGTCGCGGAACTGGAGCTTCAAGTGTTCGATGCTGGTGTAGTTAGTGCGGAAGTGCCCGAGCTTATCGAGTTTGTCCTGAAATGCCCGCAGTGACATGAGATCTTCCCATGGCATGCGCCCGGTCTTGATGCCATCGTCTTTGAAAAAAGTGTAAATGAGCGGTCTGCGCGTGTCTTGGAACTGGCGGTGCGCCACATCGAACTCTTCCTCGGTGAACTTACCGGTCTTGGTGAAGAACAGACACACGAAGATATCGCAGTCGCGGATGGCCCTGTTATACTCGTCCTGCAAGCGAGTTTCGGACATGGCGTCCAAAAAGTTCTCCCATCGAACGATCTCCAGATAAACCCCTTTCTTGCGGAGTTGGTCGTTCTGCTGGCGGAGGTACAGGTCGAACGCATCCCGGTCTTCACGTAGCTCGGCAGAGGAAGCGAGAAAGATGCGAATCGTGCGAGGGGGCGCCGCGGCCGGCTCCTTGTTCGCCCAGCCCGGCAGCTTGTCCACGCGGATTCCATCCAATAGCTCCAGCACATCAACGTCTTCGTAACTGCTGGGGCATTCCACTCGCAAGCGTGTGTCCTCCTTACGCTGGAGCAGGGCCTTTTGTGAGAAAAAGTGAGGCACGGAAGCCGTGCGGCAGAGTTTGCAATTGCAAGGGATCAGCTTGTCAACCTTGCCGCGCAGGCCTGGGAACGACTCGTTCAAGGCGTCCAGATCCGCGGCGATGACGCTGAGGAGGGCTTTGTGCTCCGGCCCACGGGCGCGCAGCTCGATATCGCTGCCATTTGCCAACACCTCCACCAGCGCCGCGGTGCCTTCGCGTTGAAACAGCACGCCGGTAACCCAGGCCATATTCGGGTTAGATACAAATCGATGCAGCCTGACCGTCAATCGGCTGATTACGCCCTTGGGCAGAAAGCCATAGTGATAACGCAGCACCAGATCCGCTGGCTGGCCCCAGTCGGCAAGTTCCCCTGGCTTGGAGGGCGGCAACAACTGCGGCGCCAGCCAGATCGGCGGCCTGCTGTCTCTCAGCTCATAGCAAAGTTCGAAGCGTTGCATCAGGGCCAGCAACTCGGGATGCATATCGGCGTACACGGAATCTTGCCAGAGGCGCTCGCAATCCGCAGTGTTGAAGCGGCCGAGATGCGCTTTCACGGTTTCGTCGTCGAGGATCCGGAAAACGGCTTCGGTGGCCCATTGATTTTGCAGAATGACTGTGCGCGCAAGCAAGGGGTCATCCTGAAAGTGCAGGAACACGCCAAGGTCGTGCAGGTACCGGCTCAGGTGTAGCGCTCTCGCTCGATCAAACTCCATGTGCCGGCCGTAGATCGCAAAATACTCGTGTTGTGAGATGTGTGGCGCCTCGCCCGCGCGCACCTCGATATCTGCCCGTACCTGGATCCAGCGGGCGGGCAATTGCTCGCCGATATGGCTGAGATTGGCGGCGTAGAACTCGATACCCTCGCGCAATCGGTCGGCCGCATCCCCGTGCTCCAGATTGCCGGCATAGAGTTCCTTCACGTTCTCGTAGCGGCCCTTAATACCGCCAATGTCGATGGCCTTGCTGCGGCCGCCCTTCTCATTCTGAAAAATCAACACGGGGCTGTGCCCGCCAAATATATCGATCAGCTCCAGCCAATACTTAAACCCCTCGTCCGATACCGACTTATGATCTTTACGGGTGTCATCCACCAGCAGATAGAGCGAGCGGCGGGTCAGAAAGAACTGGTGCGTGGCGTGGTAGATCTGCTGCCCCCCGAAGTCCCACACGTTTAGGCGGAAGCGCCGCCCGTTCCCGAGCGTGAATTCGTGCCGGTAGATGGAGATGCCCTTGGTGGTCTCCTTCTCCGTGGGCAGCGGCTGGGCGGGCTCGTACAAACGCCGTTGCAAACTGGTTTTGCCTGCCCCACCCTCACCCAGGATCAGCATCTTAGCTTCATACAAATGGTCTACCTCGCCCCGCGCCCGCTCGCGAAAGTAGTTGAGGATGGCGTCATTACCCTGATTGACGATCTCAGGTGGTGGGTTTGTAAGCGGGCAGTTCTCGACGTAGATGCCCGGACCTTCCCATGACTCTGAACTCCATCGCACCGGGCAACCTCGGGTGATCAGGGGGACCAGTGTGGACAGGTCGGTGACCTGCGTGCTCGAGACATCTAGCGTTTGCAGCGCAGACAGGCCCGCGAGCGACGCCAGGTCGCTGACCCGCGTGCGCGAGACGTCTAGCGTTTGCAGTGCAGACAGGCCCGCGAGCGGCGCCAGGTCGCTGACCGGCGTGCGCGAGATATTTAGCGTTTGCAGGGCAGACAAGCCCGCGAGCGGCGACAGATCGCTGACCTCCGTGCCCCAAGCACCTAGCGTTCGCAGCGCAGACAGTCCCGCCAGCGGCGCCAGGTCGCTGACCTCCGTGTGCGAGACATATAGCGTTTGCAGCGCGGACAGGCCCGTCAGCGGCGCCAGGTCGCTGACCTGCGTGTTCGAGACGTATAGCGTTTGCAGCGCAGACAGGCCCGCGAGCGGCGCCAGGTCGCTGACCTGCGTGCCCGAGGCATTTAGCGATTGCAGCGCGGACAGGCCCGCGAGCGGCGCCAGGTCGCCGACCTGCGTGCCCGAGACATCTAGCGTTTGCAAGGCAGACAGGCCCGCGAGCGACGCCAGGTCGCCGACCTGCGTGTACGAGACATCTAGCGTTTGCAGCGCAGACAGGCCCGCGAGCGGCGCCAGGTCGCCGACCTGCGTGTACGAGACATCCAGCCTTTGCAGCGCAGACAGTCCCGCTAGCGGCGCCAGGTCGCTGACCGGCGTGCGCGAGACATTTAGCGTTTGCAGCGCAGACAGGCCCGCGAGCGGCGCCAGGTCGCTGACCTGCGTGTTCGAGACATCTAGCGTTTGCAGCGCAGACAGGCCCGCGAGCGGCGCCAAGTCGCTGACCTGAGTGCGCCAATCTCTTAGCATTTGCAGCGCAGACAGGCCCGCGAGCGGCGCCAGGTCGCTGACCTGCGTGTTCGAGACATCCAGCCCTTGCAGCGCAGACAGGCCCGCGAGGGCCGCCAGGTCGCTGACCTGCGTGTCCGAGACATCTAGCGTTTCAAGCGCAGACAGGCCCGCGAGCGGCGCCAGGTCGCTCACCTGCGTGCGCCAGACATGTAGCGTTTGCAGCGCAGACAGTCCCGCCAGCGGCGCCAGGTCGCTGACCTGCGTGTCCGAGACATTTAGCGTTTGCAGCGCAGACAGGCCCGCGAGGGGCGACAGGTCGCCGACATTCGTGCTCGAGACACCTAGCGTTTGCAGCGCAGACAGGCCCGCGAGCGGCGCCAGGTCGCTGACCTCCGTGTTCGAGACATGTAGCGTTTGCAGCGCAGACAGGCCCACGAGCGGAACCAGGTCGCTGGCCTGCGTGCCCGAGACGCTTAGCCACCGCAAACGAGTAAGTCCCCTTAACGGCCCGATCCCGCTTAAACGGTCGTTCTTGTCGCCAGTGTTTCGGCTCTCCTTTCGCTGCCACGCCCGGCCGTCCCACTCGTACCATTCGCTTGCGAACGACAGGAACTCCAGCCAGACCAGTTCGCCTACCTCGGCGGGGACCTCGGTTAACCCACAATTGCCGAGGTCAAGGAAGGTAGCCCGGGAACGTTTGTTTTCGGCGATCAGTTGCAGCGCGAGGCCCGACATCGGTTCATCTCGGTAAAATGTCTCTACGCCAAAACGACTGGATCATTTCCAAAAAATGGGATTCCGACCTGCGCCGAAATCTGCCTGATGTGCTCCACAATTTGGCGGCAGCAGCTTGTTGTAGCGAAGAGACAGAAGACAACCTTCGGCGGAGGGCAATGCGAAACTGCGCTTGCGCGACATCGAGTCGTGGTATCCACCGGTACTCTACGGATTGCCAGCTTCGTGCCGACGGTGGCCGCCTAGGCGGATCCATCAGATGTACGCGTGCCATCGGTTTTGATTATCGCAGGAACAACTAGCCTCGGGGCTCCGCCCTGAAGCGTCTGCCTCGGTGGGTCCGCCGCCAACCTGGCCCGCAACGCACCCAGGTTGAGGATTTCATCCGGAGATGTTCACGGTGCTGTTCGCCATTCCGCGCACCGTCGGCTGGCTGGCGCAATGGCAGGAGATGCTGGAGGATCCGGAACAGAAGATCGCCCGGCCGCGCCAGATCTATACGGGGCACTCTGAGTTCACGAATCGCGCCCTGTCGGCGGGCATGTAAAAGGCTCGGCGAGTTATCCGGCCTTGCCATTCTGCTCCAGGAGTATGACTACTTTTCCACGGGCGTGCCCTTCCTCCAGGTACCGGATAGCCGCAGGAACTTCGCTCAACGGAAAACACCTGTCAATGACCGGCGTCACCTTTCCAGCCTCCATGAGTTCTTGAATGAGCGTGAGGTCCTCTTTGCTGGACTTCGCGATGAATGGGACAAGGCTCTGGCTCACAAACCGCGACAGGACGAGCGCGCTGAGCAGACGTGCCACAGGACCGAGCCAGCGACCGTCCGGTCCGGTAATCACGACTAATCTCCCCTTGGGACTTAGGATTCGCCTGCACGCAAACAAGGAGTGGTTCCCAACACAGTCGAGAAACAGATCGTAGCCTCGGAGACTTCTGGTGCAATCCTCTTGGGTGTAATCAATCACGCGATCCGCGCCAAGTGTTCGAACGAGGTCCACGTTCCTCGAGCTGCAGACCCCCGTCACATAAGCGCCGAACGATTTGGCTATCTGTACCGCGAACGTGCCGACGCCACCCGAGGCGCCGTTGATCAGGACCTTCTGCCCTGGCTGAATCTGGCCCTTATCGCGAAGACCCTGCAACGCAGTGAATGCAGCCACAGGTACGGCGGCCGCTTGCTCAAATGTCACGTGTTCCGACTTCGCGGCAAATGCCGATTCGGAACTGCACGCATATTCGGCAAAGGCTCCTTTGCACAGTCCGAAGACCTCGTCGCCCGGTTTGAAACGGCCCGCGTTCTTTCCGACCGCCTCAACCTGGCCGGCCACATCAACGCCGAGGCGTGTGTCCTTTGGTTTGCGCATGCCGCCCATCATGCGAGCGATATAAGGCGAACCTCTCATCGCGTGCCAGTCGAGCGGATTGACGGACGCCGCGCGAACTTTTATCAAGACTTCGTCGTCCTTGGGGACTGGCTTTTCAACGTCCTTGATCACGACAACGTGCGCGGGGCCGTATCGGCTAAAGACGGAGGCTTTCATGGAGTTCAGTATAGCCGCTCACGTAGTTGGCTGCGGGTGGATCGCGCGCCAGTCGGAGGGAGGCCTAGCCGCCCATCGCACCAGCGATCCGGCCTCACGGACCCTAAACTGGGCTCGAGGAGATCGCCGGCTGGCAAATCCGCCATCCACTAGAGCCAGCCTCGGGAATTCTGTTGGCTCTTACTCAGACTGGCTTTGCGGCCGCACCTCGTGGTGTCAGGAGCGCCAGGACTGCCGCTACGACAAATAGCGCCAGTACGTCGCCCCCAAGATGTCCCAAGTGCTCGGGGTTCGCCACAGACTGTACCGCCATAATTCCGCCATGCACAATGCTGGACCACACCGTGAACCAGATGAGGCTCAAATTTGCGAGCGGATTGCGGGACGCCACCAACAGAAACACCCCCAGCGTCGCGTAAATGCCCAGAATCATCTGAAGGTAATCCGACTGGCCCGTGTGCCACGACCAGCCTGACGGCCAAATAACGGTGAGCGGGTAGATCCCGACTACGAAGATCAGACCCACCAGCAGCAATGCAAAGCGCAAATACTTGAGGCGATCGGTTTCAGCCATGTTTTTCTCCTTGCGGAAACGAAATGAAGCCGCTCGGGGTTTTCGGTCAAATACTTTCCCAGGCACCAGACAATATACCAACGATTTAGCATCTTTGGGTTCCGATTGGCTGCTAGCATCATGCTTGAGACCACCGGCTTAGCTGGCCTGCGGTGCCGGCAGGTTTTGCCTTTAGTCTCAATCCCGGGCAAGACGAAAACACCCTGAAGGATCTGCGCCGGCGGCCGGCACGACGCAAAATGGCTCTCAAGAAATTCGCGCGGAATCGAGCGCACATTCAATGGTGGAATGCCGGCGTTTCTAGCCCCAAGTACAACCAAGCCGCCCGCCGGAGGCTCAGCGGCAATTAAGCTGCATGCCACCGACGCTATAATGGAGTAGGTACTTGACTGAGCACATGACCATTGACGAGCGTCTCGAAAGAATCGCCGAACGCCATGAGATTCTGAGCAACACCGTCGAGTTGCTCACGCACAACATCGACACACTTCGCGACGCCCTCCGCGCGGAAGGCAAAGGAACCGGCGACAGAATTAGCGGGCCGGCGATCGCCACTGAACAGAACTCTAGTTCCTGGTTCCGCCGCGCGGCGCAAATTGGCTTCGCTGTTTTTGGAACTGATAGTAAACAAAAAACTTATTGGCTCAGCTCGTAAGAAAACGGCCCCAGTCGGCCAAGAAAACTCACCACCCGCCGGCACCGCAGGCATCCAAAATCCTACACGTTCCCCGTTCCGGCAGCGTCATCTCTTTTGTGAGCCCACTACGGCTACTGATGTGCCTGCTGCCCGTGTCTCTGGTGGCCCAATCGCCCGACCTTGCCCCGATGCTCAGAGCTGTGGAAGCCCGCTACAATCACGCCCAAACCCTCCAAGTCGTTTTTCGTGAGGCATATACCGGACCAGGGCAACCCCGCCGCATGGAAAGCGGGACCCTGCTGTTGCGTAAACCCGGACGCATGCGCTGGGATTACACGTCGCCCGAAGGCAAATTGTTCGTCTCCGACGGCAAGTTTCTGTGGCTCTACACGCCCAGTAACCGGCAGGTCGAAAAGATGAAAATCAAGGAAAGCGACGACATGCGAGCTCCACTTGCATTTTTGTTAGGCAAGTTGCACTTCGATAAGGAGTTCCGCAATGTCCACGGTGCCTCCGTTTCGGGCGGCACACGCATCACCGCCGATCCCAAAACCGACAGCCTGCCGTATACGAAAGTGGAATTCGTGGTCGGATCGGACAGCCAAATCCGCAGCGTGCAAGTAACCGGTTACGATCAATCCATCCTGCAGTTCGACTTCGATCAGGAAAAGCTGAATCCGCCTCTCGAAGCCAAGCTATTCCAGTTCCACATGCCGCCCGGCGCGGCGCTGGTGGAGACTGCCCAATAATATGGCCGAATTCCTGCTCAAATACGCCGACACACGGGGCCAAATCCACCAGCAGGTGGCCAACGCCGGCTCGGAGCGGGAGTTGCGCGACCGTTATACCCAGCAGGGTTTCCTGATCTACTCGATCAAGACCAAGGGCGGATTGGCGGGCCTCTCGGTCGGCTTCTCCAAGCGCAAGAAGCTCAACATCGAAAAGTTCCTGATCTTCAATCAGCAATTCGTCACGCTGATCCGCGCCGGGCTGCCGATCCTGAAGGCGCTCGACCTGTTGGCCGACCGGCTCACCGATCCCAAACTCGGCCCGTACATCAAGTCCGTGCGCGACGAAGTCCGCAACGGCACGCTGCTTTCCGACGCTTTCCGCATGCAGGGCATCTTCCCCAAGATCTACGTCACCACCGTGATGGCTGGCGAGAAAAGCGGTAGCCTGTCGGAAGTCATGGACCGTTTCATCACCTATCAAAAACTTTCCCTGGCGGTGAAGAAGAAGGTCTTGGTTTCGTTGATGTACCCTTCCATCCTGGTACTCCTGACGCTTTGCCTGATGGTGTTCCTGGTCACCTACGTGGTGCCCAACTTCGCGCAGCTATACACCAGCATGCAGGCGAAGTTGCCGGAGGTGACCGTCATCCTGATCGCCATCGGAACCACGGCGCGCAGCTATATTCTGTTGGTCTTCGCCGCGGTGGTGGGGCTGATTTTTTTGTACCGCTGGTGGTCTCGCAAGGATTCGGCGCGCACCAAAATCGATACTGTCAAGCTGCGCGTGCCGCTATTGGGCGATATCTGGGTGAAGTATCAGGTAGCCCAGTTTGCGCGCGTGCTCAGCACCTTGCTCACCGGCGGCATTCCCCTGGTGCAGGGTCTCGAAACCGCCTCGGATTCGTTGGGCACGCCGCTGCTGCGGCGGTCCTTGGATAAGGCCGGCAAACTGGTGCGCGAGGGCCAGGCGCTTTCAGCCTCCCTTAAAACCACCGGCATTTTTCCGGCGCTTTCGATCGATATGATTGAAGTAGGGGAATCCACGGGAGCGCTGCCGACCATGCTGAATAGCGTGGCGGAGTTCTACGAGGAGGATGTCAACACCCGCATGGCCGCGGCTCTCTCGTTGATCGAGCCGGCCATCATGATTTTCATGGGATGTTTTGTGGCATTTGTGTTGATTGCGTTGTATCTGCCCATCTTCTCCCTGGCGGACACAATCAGGTGATGAATCCATATGGCTACCGATAAACCCAGGCTGATCGATCCCACCGGCGAATCCGTCCAGGCGCAGACCGTGGCTGCGCGTTATCGCTGCGACTATGTGGACCTGCGCGAAGGTTCCATCGATCACGATCTGTTCCGGACCATTCCGGTGGACCTCATGTTCCGGTACAACTTCGTACCCTTGCGCGCGCAGAACGGCACGCTGGACATCGCCCTGGCCGACCCGCGCAACCTGAACATGATTGACGAACTGGCGCTGCTGCTGAACAAGAAGCTGCGCGTCAAGGTCGCCACGCTTTCGCAGATCTCCGACCTGCTCAAGAAGACCGAACAATCCCAGCGCGTGCTCGAGGAGGTCACTGAGGGTTTCACGCTGGACGTGGTGGTCGACGAAGAGAATTCGGACGAGACCCTCTCCATCGACAAGCTTACCGCCGTCGATAACGACATCGCGCCGGTCATCAAGTTGGTGGATACCACGATCTTCAATGCGCTCGAGCGGCGCGCCAGCGACATCCACATCGAATCGCGCGACCAGGAAGTCGCCATCAAGTACCGCATCGACGGCGTGCTGCACTATGCCATGCCGCCCATCGCCAAGGACTGGCACTCGACGATTCTTTCGCGCATCAAAGTGATGAGCGAACTCGATATCGCCGAGCGCCGCGTGCCGCAGGACGGCCGTTTCCGGGTGCGCTACAAGGGCCGCCTGATCGATTTCCGCGTCTCCATCATGCCCACGATTCACGGCGAAGACGCCGTGCTCCGCGTGCTCGATAAGGAATCCATGAGCGAGAAGTTCGCCAAGCTCTCGCTTGAAGTGGTGGGGTTCTCCGAAAACGACTTGGTCAAATTCCGAAGGTATATCTCGGAACCTTACGGCATGGTGCTGGTGACCGGGCCGACCGGCTCCGGCAAGACTACCACGCTCTACGCCGCGCTCAGCGAGATCAAGAACGACGAAGACAAGATCATCACCATCGAAGATCCTGTCGAATATCAGGTCAAGGGCATCACCCAGATTCCGGTAAACGAAAAGAAAGGGCTGACCTTCGCGCGCGGCTTGCGTTCCATCCTGCGGCACGACCCCGATAAGATCATGGTGGGCGAAATCCGCGACCAGGAAACCGCGCAGATCGCCATCAACTCGGCGCTTACCGGCCACCTGGTGTTTACCACGGTCCACGCCAACAACGTGCTGGACGTGCTGGGACGTTTTCTGAACATGGGCGTGGAGCCGTACAATTTTGTGTCCGCGCTGAACTGTATCCTGGCGCAGCGGTTGGTGCGCGTGATCTGCGAGCATTGCCGCCGTCCGGCGCAGTTCGAAAGCGTTGCGCAGCGCCGCGACTTGCTGGTGGAATCCGGTCTGGATCCCGCCGAATGGGAGTATGTGGAACTGGCGGAAGGCGCCGGATGCTTCGAATGCGGCGGCACGGGCTACCGCGGCCGTACCGCGATCCACGAGTTGCTGGATCTTACCGAGAAGATTCGCGAAAAAATTCTGGACAAGCGGCCTACCTCGGAAATCAAGCGCCTGGCCCGCGACGAGGGTATGACCTTCTTGCGCGAATCCGCCGTGGACAAAGTGCGCCAGGGCCTCAGCACGCTGAAAGAAATCAACAAGGTGACGTTCATTGAAGGCTAACATGAAAATGGAGGGCGGCCAATCCTGGCCGCAGCCGGCTTTCAGCAGGCCTTTCCGTTTCTCAATATGAAACTCCCCGCCCCCATCGCCGCCGTCCTGCGGGAGCCGCCGCCCTCCATGGTCTTCGAGCTCTCCGAAGCCGGCATTTCCCTGGCGCGCCTAGCCGCCAAAACGGAGCTCGACTTTCGCCCGCTAAAACCCGGCGTACTGGCCATCACCCCCCTGAAAGACAACGTGGTGCTACCCGACGAGTTGTCTATCGCGGTGCGCGAACTGGCGCCTGAAAACGGAAATCGCAAGCGCCGGGATGTAGCGCTCATCCTGCCCGACTACAGTTCGCGCATCGCGGTCCTGGATTTCGACAATTTCCCCTCGGACGCCAAGGAACAGCTTTCGCTCATTCGCTTCCGCATCAAGAAGAGCGTCCCGTTCGATGTCGAAACGGCCGCCATCAGCTACTTTGTACAACCGGCGGAAGGCAAGAAATTCGACGTGGTGGTGGTGGTGGCGCCGCTCGAAGTCATCTCCCGCTACGAAGCGCCGTTCCGCGCCGCGGGCATGAACCCCGGCTTGGTCACCACATCGTCGCTGGCGGCGCTCAATCTGATCGAGGATGGCGGCATCACGGTGGTGGCCAAAATCACCGGGCGTGTGCTTACGGTGATGGTGCTGCGAAATGGCCGGCTGAAGCTGGTGCGCTGCCTGGAAGTGCATGCCAACGATGTGGCCGAAATTGCCGCCGACCTGTACCCGACGTTTGTGTACATCGAAGACAATATCGGCGCCAAGGCCGAACGCCTGCTGCTGTGCGGCTTCGCCGAGCGTATGGAAGCGGCGCGCCAACAATTTCAAAACGAACTGGGTGTCGACGTGCAACCGGTTCGGTCGCCCCTGTCGTCGCCCGGCGAAAATAATGCCGGCTTGCTGGGATATTTGAGGTCCGTGGCCCGTGACAATTAATAGTCTGATTCGCGTTCATCGGCATTCATCGGCCAAGGATTTTTGCGCATGAGAATCCCCATCAATCTCGCCAGCCAGCCCTTCCGCCGCGACCGCGCCGTCCTGGTCGCCTCGGCGGCTCTGGGCGTCCTGCTCATCGTATTGCTGGTCTTTCTCCTCTCGCTGAACAATCTGGAAGGCGTGCAAGTCGCCGAAACCCGAAAGGAAATCGCGCGGCTGGAATCCCAGATCCACGCCCTCTCCGCCCAACAGGCGCGACAGGATGGCATTCTGCGCAAGCCCGAAAACGCCGAAGTCCTCGAGCGCAGCCTGTTCCTCAACGCCCTGCTCTACCGCAAAGGCATAAGCTGGACGCGCATTTTCGCCGATCTCGAGAAGGTGGTTCCGTACAACGTCCGGATTATGGCCATACGCCCTTCGGTGGCTGGACAGAATCAGATTTCGCTCGATATGACCGTAGGGTCGGAGACACCCGCGGCGGTCATCGACCTGCTGAAAAACCTGGAGACTTCGCCGAGTTTCGGCGCGGTATATTCGCACAGCTTGCTACCGCCCACTCAGACCGACAAACTGTACCGCTGCCGCGTGAGCGTGAATTATGTCCAAAAGCTTTAACCTGTCGCCGCGGTTAAACGTGCCTCTGAATCTAAGGGACCCGCGCGTCCTGGTGCGCGCAGTGTTAGCCCTGCTGGTGCTGGCCAATGTCGTCGCCGCGCTGCTGGCCTTCAAGCCGTGGGGCGGGTCCGCCGAGGATCTGGCACGTGAACAGGTCAACCTGCAGCAGCAGCTCACGTCCATGCAGGCTCGTCTGGTTAAGACGAGAGCCCTGGTGACCAAAGCCGAACGCGCACGGCAGGATGGCGACGCCTTTCTGGCCGAGTACACCACCGACCGCCGCACCACTTTTTCGACAATCTTCGCGGAGTTGGAGCGCATGGCCCAGGAGGCCGGCATCCAACCCCGTCCGGCGTCTTACGAACTGGATCCGGTGGAAGGTAGCGATACACTTTACCAGATGGGCATCAGCGCGGCCTATGAAGGCAGTTACGCCGCCTTGACTAAGTTCGTGAACCTGCTGGATAAATCGCCGCGCTTCCTCATCATCGAAAACCTGATGGCTGCGCCACAACAATCCAACGCCGGCGACCTGCTCAGCGTCACTATTAAGTTGGACACCTTCGTGCGCGAGCAACCCGGGAGCCCGATATGAAACTAGGCGCGGATCGCAAGAAAATCTACTTCCTGGGCGCTTTGATCGTAATCGGCGGCTACTTCTTCTATGACAACGTGCTGTCGGGACCATCCAGCCCGGCGCCCAGCCATCCCACCCGCCCAACCGCCCAGGCCAGGCCCAAAGGCAAGGGGCTGGCCGCCGGCGATGACGCGGCCGCTTCCGAGACGCCGCCCGCCGCCCGCCGCGCGTCCACGGCGTCCCGATCAAACGAGGAGTTCCGGCCCACATTGAAGCCGAAGCGTCCCGAGGATCGCGTGGACCCCATGACCATCGATCCGACCTTGCGCTGGGATCTGTTGGCCAAGGTGCAAGCCGTCAAGCTTGAAGGGGGTAGCCGCAACCTCTTCGCGGTCGGCGCGGCTCCATTGCCGCCGGAGCCGACCATAGCGGTCAAGCGGAGTGCTCTGGGCGCCAAGGTCGCCCAAATGGGCCCCGAACCGCCTCCCGGTCCGCCGCCGGCGCCCCCGCCTCCGCAAGCTCCGCCCATCACTTTGAAGTACTACGGCTATTCGAGCGCGCGCGGCGACAATCGCAAGCACGCCTTCTTCCTCGATGGCGACGATATCCTCGTGGCCGCCGAGGGGGAAACCCTGAAGAAGCGCTACCGCGTCGTGCGCATCGGCGTAAACTCAGTGGTAATGGAGGATACGCAATTCAAGCACGAACAGACCCTTCCCCTGCAGGAAGAGGCCGCCGGATGACCCGCCCGAAAGCTGTCCGCGAGTCCGGCTATGCCATGCTGCTGGTGTTCCTGATAGCGGCTATGATTGCCATCTCTCTCTACAACGCACTGCCGCGCATAGCGTTCGAAGCCCAGCGCGCCAAAGAGCAGGAGCTCATCTCCCGCGGTGAACAGTACAAGCGCGCCATCCAGGTCTTCGTGCGGAAGATGAACCGTTATCCCGCCTCCATCGAAGAGTTGGAGAATACCAACAATATCCGATTCTTGCGCAAGCGCTATTTGGACCCCATGACGGGTAAAGATAAATGGCGGTTGATTCATATCAATGGCGGCGTGCTGACCGACTCGATCATTCAGAAGAACAAGCCCGGCCAGGACCCCACCCAACAGGCCAACACGAATACCTTCATCGGCGAAGGCCCGATCATGGGCGCGAACAACGATCCGAACCAACAACAGATTAATCCGGGCATGCGGCGGCGCGCCAGCGACAGCCGGCCGGTAGTCAGTCAGGATGCGCCTCCCGCGCCGCCAGCGGACGCCGGGGACGACAACTCCAATTCCGCCGGCGAAAGCGACCCCAACAACGCGAATAACAACGCCAACCCAGACGCGCCGGGTACCGCCGGCGTTCCGGGGATGCCCAATCAACAGGTGCCGGGTATGCCACCCGGCCGTATCGCGCAGCCCGGGATCTATCAGCCCGGCGCCATGCCAAACCAGGCGTCCAATCCGGGAGGCGCCGGAAACTTTAACAACACCGGCCAGAACTCCAACCAAAACTCCGGCCAAGACTCCAGCGGAAGCGTCTACGTGGCGCCCTCGCTGGGCCAGTCGCCTAGCGTCGGTACGGGAACGGCAACCGGCACTCCAGGCCAGCCCGGCACTCCAGGCCAGCCTGGCCAGCCGGGATACGGGAACCAACCGGGATACGGAGGCCAGCCCGGATTCGGTGGCCAGCCCGGTTACGCCGGCCGCCCCGGCATGCTTCCCGGTCAACCCGCATTTCCAGGGCAAGTCCCAGGCGGATTCGGACAGCCCACACCCACATCCGGCTTCGGCGGCGGCACCGATCCCTCCAGCCAGAACGGCAACAGTCCGGTAGGGATGAGCAATTTTGGACTCACCAGCCCTTCCCAAATGCAACCGCAAGGGCAAGCAGGATTACCCGGCATGGGAGGCACGCAGGTTGGAGGAGGTATCGCCGGCGTCGCCAGTGAATCCACAGGGCCAGGGATCAAGATCTACAACGAGCGCAAGAAGTACAACGAATGGGAGTTCGTCTACGACCAGAGCAAGGATCGCGGTCTTGCGGGCGTGCAGGGCAACGGCGGTGCGCCCGGCACCCCGGCCGGACAGATGGGCAGCATGCCGCCCGGCATGAATCCACAGCAACCCGGCGGGGCCGGAGCACCCTTCGGGATGAACCCTCAGGGCGGTCCAGGCGGCCAGGGCGGCGCGGGCAGCATCTTCACGCCATCGACAGGCTTCGGTTCGCAGGGTCAGCAGCAACCGCCGCCGACGCAAGCACAGCAGCCCCAAAACTGAACCGCCCCACCGCCCTCACACCAACTCGCGCAAATCCCCTACCCAATAATCCGGCGCCCACCTCGCCAACTCATCCGCCTTCCCATACCCGTACCGCACCGCGCAAGTGCGCACACCCGCGCGCCGGCCGGCTTCCATATCCGCGGGTGAATCGCCCACAAACAGACAGTCCTCAGTCCGTGCGCCGAGCGCAGCCAGCGCGGCCAGAACTACATCGGGCGCGGGCTTGCAAGGGAAACCGTCGGTGCCCTGCACATGATCGAAGTATCGAATCAGTCCGAATTGCTCCAGAATCGCGCGCGTGGTGGGCGAACCTTTCGTGGTAGCCGTGGCCTTGCGTCCGCCCAGCGCGGCTAGCCCCTCGGCCACGCCCGGGTACACCGTGGTCTGCAGATGCCCGCGCGCCAAATAGTTCGTGCGGTATTGCAGGATCAGAGCGTCAATCTGCTCCGTGGAATAATCGGGATAAACGTCGGTGAACAGATCGATCAGGTGCAGCCCGATGAAGCCCTTCAAGTAGTCGAATGAAATCTCGCGGGCGGGCGGCTTCAGCGACAGCACCTGCTCGACAGCGCCGCAAATGTCCGCGGCGCTATTGAGCAGCGTGCCATCAATATCGAACAGATAAACGGGGAAGCGCGGGATCACGCAGGCTGCGGCCGTTCGCCTTCGTTGAGTCCCGGCAAGCGGCGGGCAGGTTCCGGACGCAGCACCTGTTGCGTCCCATCGGGGGTATCCTTGGGCGGCTTGGCGGCGATTTGCGGCAGCGTGTCGCCCCGGATGATCAGCATCACTTCGTTGCCGTCCAGGATTTCGCGCTCCAACAGCGCCTCGGCGATGCGCACCAGTGCGTCGGAATGCTCTTCGATGATCTTCACGGCGGTGTCGTAGCCGCCCTGCACCAGCTTCTTCACCTGCTCGTCGATGCGGATCGCGGTCTCTTCGCTGTAATCGCGGTGCTGCGCGATCTCGCGGCCCAGGAAGATCTGCTCTTCCTTCTTGCCGTAGCTCAATGGGCCGAGCTCGCTCATGCCCCATTCGCACACCATTTTGCGCGCCATGTCGGTGGCGCGTTCGATGTCGTTGCCCGCGCCCGTAGTCATGTGATGCATGTAGCGCTCTTCCGCAATGCGGCCGGCCATCAGGATGGCGAGGCGCGCCTCCAGGTATTCCTTGTTATAGGAATGCTTGTCGTCGATGGGTAACTGCATGGTCACGCCCAGCGCCATGCCCCGCGGAATGATGGTGACTTTGTGCAGCGGGTCGGCATCGGGCAGCGTAGCGGCGACCAGCGCGTGGCCCGCCTCGTGGTAGGCCGTATTGCGCTTCTCGGCATCGCTCAGGATCATGGACTTGCGCTCGGCGCCCATCAGGATTTTATCTTTGGCCAGCTCGAAGTCGATCATCATGACCACTTTGCGATTCTGGCGGGCGGCGTTCAAAGCTGCCTCGTTCACCAGATTGGCCAAGTCGGCGCCTGCGAGGCCCGGTGTACCGCGGCCCAACACCGAAAGGTCGACATTATCGCCCAGCGGGATCTTCTTGGTGTGCACGCGCAGAATCGCTTCGCGCCCACCCACGTCGGGAAGGCCCACCACCACCCGGCGGTCGAAGCGTCCCGGACGCAGCAGCGCCGGATCCAGTACGTCCGGCCGGTTGGTAGCGGCCACCAGGATCACGCCTTCGTTGGATTCAAAGCCGTCCATTTCCACCAGCAACTGGTTGAGGGTTTGCTCCCGCTCGTCGTGCCCGCCGCCCAAGCCCGCGCCGCGATGGCGGCCGACGGCGTCGATCTCGTCGATGAAGATGATACACGGAGCATTCTTCTTGCCTTGCTCAAACAGGTCGCGCACGCGGCTGGCGCCTACGCCCACGAACATCTCCACGAAGTCCGAACCCGAAATGGAGAAGAACGGCACGCTGGCCTCGCCGGCGATGGCGCGCGCCAGCAGAGTCTTGCCTGTGCCGGGAGGGCCGATCAGCAGCACGCCTTTGGGAATGCGTCCGCCCAGCTTCTGGAACTTCTGCGGCTCGCGCAGGAATTCAATGATCTCCTGCAACTCCTCCTTGGCCTCTTCCACGCCCGCTACGTCCTTGAACGTCACCTTCTTCTGTTGCGTGGAATGCAGGCGCGCGCGGCTCTTGCCGAAGCTCAGCGCCTTATTGCCGCCACTCTGCATTTGCCGCATCATGAAGATCCAGAACGCCAGGAGCAGGATAAACGGCGATGCCTGCACCAGCAGCGAGAACCAGGGATTCGAGTTGGTGTCCTTGATTTCGACTTTGACCCCATTCTGCTGCAACAGATCGTAGATGGCCGGATAGTTGGTGGGGATCAGCGTGCGCAAGCCTTTGTCGCTGCCCACATAAGTACCGTGGACTTCGTTCGCCGCGATGTTCACGTCCCTGACTTTGTGGTCTTTCACCTGATCGACAAAGTCGGTGAAGGCGATCTGGTCCTCGGTCGGATGCTTGCCTTGCCGGACGATAGTCCACAACAGGACCGCCAAACAGATCAGAACCACCCAAAAAATTGCTGTCTTGATATTAGAATTCACAAAACCTCCCACCGCTCACGCTCATGGGCCACTACTTGCATAGACGTTCGAAACATGCCGGTCGATTCCAAATACGTTACGCCACGCTCTCCCGGATGGCCAGCGCCGGACTGCCAGGACTGGCTGCGAAGCCAGCGGCTGGACCGAAGTTGCGGGCCCACAGAATCACGTCACCCATCGTGACCACAGGCCAATGCCGGCGCTCCCATAACGGAACGCGTGCCTGCTGGAACAGGATTTTGATTTTCTCCGCCCCTGAATGACCGGCTGGCTGGTACCGATCGCCGGGCCGCCAGTTCCGAACTTCCAGGGAACCGCTAATCCGATTCCAGTCCAAACACCCCACGCATTCATTATATACGCCCTCTGTGGTTTCTGTTGCGTCCGTATTTTCAAATAGTTCCGTATGTACTATCGACCTTTGGCCAGGCAACCGGACAACGCCGGGTACCGGTAAAGGCAAGCGATAATTGCGGTTATCCAAGTTATCGATCCCGGGCGGCGCAATGCGGAGGCAGCCGAACGAGCGAAAAATATCCAGTCCGGGAATTTGCATCCGACCGTGCCCTTCAGCCGAAGCCGCCAACTCCAGAACGCCCGCCAAGTGGTCGAAGTTCACACCGCGCAGATCGCCCTTGGCCACTTGGACGGCCCGACGGAGAAGCCGGCGCGCCACAGCCAAGGGTAGAACGGCCAGCGCGTCGACCTGCATCAGGACGGCGGGCGGTTCGAAGATCAGGTGGGTAGATGCCAGACGGGCCAGTTCGGATTCCCAGTAAGCCTCCTCGGCTTGCGCCCAGTCGGCGGTGTGCGCCAGGGTTTCAGCCATGGCTGGATTCCAGTCGCGGGTCAATTGCGGCAGCAGCTCGTGCCGGATGCGATTACGGGCGAACGCGTCGCTGGCGTTGCTTGAGTCGTTGCGCCAGGCGATCCCGCGCTCTCGCAGATACCGTTCGATCTCCGCGCGATCAACTTCGAGCAGCGGCCGCACGATACCTTCATCGGTTACCGGACGGATACCGGCCAGTCCGGCGGTGCCGGAGCCGCGCAGAAAACGGAAGAGCACGGTCTCGGCCTGGTCGCAACGGGTGTGGCCGGTGGCGACGCGATCGACAGTTCCAGCCTGCATCAGGCGCGCGAAGAATTCCAGCCGGGCGGCGCGTGCCGCTTGTTCCGAATTATCACCCGTTTCGCGGCAGCGCGCGGCAACGTCGGTCTCTTGCAATTCAAAGGTCAGATCCAGCCTGGCGGCCAGGTCGCGGACAAACGCGGCATCCCGGCTGGACTCATCGCCGCGTAACTTGTGATCCAAATGCAGGACGGCGAGGCGCAGACTCCAGCGCGGCGCGAGCTCGCATAGAACATGCAGCAGACACACGGAGTCGGCGCCGCCGGAGACCGCCACGCCCACGCGTTGGCCCGCCTGAAACATGCTATAACGAGCTATAGTTTTCGTAACGCTCTCGTTCATGGCTCGATTATTGCCGACCGATATCCATTATCCATTGTAAGGCTCGGCGCGGAGGCGGTCGGACAAGTCGGAAGGGGTCTCTCGCGACTGGGTTGATGAGCTGGTTAGCGATGTCGCACGTCGCTGGAATTCGGTAGGATTCTCCCCCTCCGAGGTGAGCGGGCTTGCCGCCGCGTTCAGCGGATCAACGTGGGCACACAACGTTTGAGGTCACGTCTGGTTTATCCACAGGTTTATCACCAGATCCATCCCCAAACCATAAGAAAGGACGGTCCAAAAAAATCTGTGAAAATCCCTTCACCGGCGTCGTTTCAGGTCTCGCATCTGTTATTACAGGAGGGAACGGGACGTGGATCTATGCGAACTGTGTGCGACCGACGGATGTTGGTATATTCGGTAGATTGAGGTTGGCTCGCAAGTCGAGGCTCATGGCAGAGACGCTTCCAAGGATCGGGTCGGCGATGATTGTAAAGGACGAAGCCAATCGGATTCTCCTTGGCAAGCGGGACAAGGACCCACAGCGAGGGAGTTGGGTTCTGCCTGGGGGCAAGATCCGTGCCTTTGAGAGCATAGCTGAGGCGGCCGCGCGAGAATTGGAGGAAGAAACGGGTCTCAAGGTTGAGGT
>JBEKTJ010000003.1:0-127108 GCA_049516155.1 Bryobacteraceae bacterium | reverse complement strand
GTCCAGCACCGCGGGCCAGTCGCCTTTTACGAATCCCACGATCTGCACTGCGCTCATGCTGAATGCCAACGGGAACTGCGGCCCTTTTTCCGACAGAATCTTGGCCGGCGACTTATTGCGCCGGAATACCGAAAAGAAGTCTAACTGCACCCGCGTGCTCGAAGAGGTCTCGCGCGACTCGGTGACGGGCCCCTCCCGGATTTGCGCAACCGCACCTCCCGGCATGCAGGATGTCGACCACGCCACCAGCGCCGCCGCCAGACAAGTGCGGCCAGTCATGATGTTCCCTCCTGTGGACGAAATTTATGCTTCGGCCAGCCAGCCGTCGAATCGGACTAAAAACCAGGGCGCCGAACTGCGGGGTGTCGCGACGCTAAAGGGAACCCCGATTGGAGCGGTCACGCTACACGCGCCGCCCGTCTGGCGATTATCGCACACTGCGCACAGGGCGTTATACTCAGTGTCGATGAAGCTCGCAGCCATACTCTTAATACCGGTGTGCGCTTTTGCGGCTGCGCCCACCCCGGAAATCAAGGTGGATCAGGTGGGCTACCTGCCTCACTCGCCCAAGCTCGCGATGGTGGTGTCCCACACCCTGGCGAAGGAGTTCACCGTGCGCCGCGCCGGCAACAATGCGGTGGCCTTCCACGGCAAGTTGGCGGAACCGGCCAACGATCCGGATTCCGGCGATATCGTCCAGGTAGCGGATTTTACCAAGCTGGAAAAGTCCGGCAAATACTACCTGGAGGTGGCGGGCATCGGCCGCAGTTGGGATTTCGCCGTTTCCCCGGATGTCTTTGCGCGCGCTTTTTACCTGGCCATGCGCTCCTATTACGGGCAGCGCTGCGGCACCGCCGTGGACCTTGGGCCTGACTTTCCCGGCTACAAACACGCCGCCTGTCACTTGGAAGGGGCCTATCATGCTTCCGCAGGCAAGACCGGCCCGCACGTATCCGCCAAAGGATGGCACGACGCCGGCGACTACGGCCGCTACGTGGTCAACTCCGGAATCTCCACGGGCACCCTGCTGTGGACCTGGGAGATCTTCGGCGGCCGCGTCAAGGAGGTGAAGCTCGACATTCCCGAATCCGGCAACGGGACCCCCGACATCCTGAATGAAATCCGATGGAACCTGGACTGGATGCTCTCCATGCAAGACGACGATGGTGGCGTCTGGCACAAACAAACCAGCGAACGCTTCTGCGATTTCATCCTGCCGGAAAAAGATACGTTGATCGGCTACGTCATAGGGACCGGGGTCGAGCCTTATAAGAGTTCTTGCGCAACGGGCGATTTCACGGCGGTGATGGCTATCGCGGCCCGCGTCTACCGGCCCTTCGACGCAGCCTATGCCCTCAAGTGCGAGCGCGCCGCCCGGCAGGCCTGGAACTGGCTGGAGAAACATCCCGATGTGACGTTCCGCAACCCTCCGGGCGTATTCACCGGGGAATACGGAGACGGCGACTGCAAGGACGAGCGTTTGTGGGCCGCCGCCGAACTATTGCGCACCACCGGAGACCAGCCCTACGAAACCTATTTTCTGGGGCACTTTGGCGCATTCCGGAAGACGGTGAAGCCCAACGGTCCGCCATCATGGGGCGACGTCGCGCCGCTGGCGCTGTGGACCTACGCGCTCGGGCGCGGGAGGAACACCGAAGCGGTCGCCGCCATCACGCAGGATTCAGTCCGCGCTGCGCAGCAGATCGTGGAGCGCTCCGCCCGCCACCCATACCGCATCAGCTTGGCCCCTGCGGATTACATCTGGGGATCCAACGGCGTCGCGGCCAATTACGGCATGCAGCTCTTGGTGGCCAATGCGCTCCGGCCCGACCGGCGCTTCGTGGAGACGGCGCTGGACAACTTGCATTACCTGCTTGGCCGGAATACCTTTTCGCTATCCTGGGTCACGCAGGTGGGGGAGAACCCATTCCATCATCCGCACCACCGCCCTAGCGCCGCCTCAGGCCTTCCCGAACCCTGGCCTGGACTGCTTTCCGGAGGGCCCAATCGCGGCCGCCAGGATGCCGCGATGCAGAAACTGCCCAACGGTCCGCCTGCCAAGATGTATCTGGACGAACAGGCTTCCTACGCCAGCAACGAGGTAGCCATTAACTGGAACGCCCCGTTGGTGTTCCTGCTGGCGGGTGCGTTCTAGGTAGGACAGGCCTCCCGGCCTGTCCGAGGCTCGGCTACGGCTGAATGCCTGCCCGGCGGCGCGTTTTCGTGGGATCGTCAACAGAGGGACACAAGGAGGCCGCCGAAGTTTGCGCCGGCCGCCGATGCGTTAGAATGTAACCCACATGACCTGCTGCGCCGATCTCGACAAGCTGATGGATCTCGAACTGGCGCGGCACGCACAGCCCCACCAGCTCACCAACGGCCGGATCGTCACGGAGATCGACACGGAATACTATCTTGTCTTCGGCGAAGAGCGCCACAGTTACGTCGGCATCAACTACTGCCCTTTTTGTGGCCGGGTGCTTTCGCGCGGGCTTTGGAATCTGGAGAAGAAGAAGCAAGGGTAGCCGGATCGCCAGCCTTCGGTTCGAGCAAAGCGGACAATTCCCCGGCGTCCTCCAGGGTCAACAGCGCCAACGGCTCCGACTCGTCGGGAATCGGCACCACTGTGATCAGGAATTCCACCTCGGCCGTCTGCCCATCTCCGATAAGGCGCATCCGCTCGGTCTTGCGGCAGGCTTTGCCTCCGTCGAAGACCTCCTTGACGAAATTCTTAACGATACATTCCTGGCAGGCTTCGGTGGCGCCGCCCTCCGCGCTTTCGACCGAGTGAATACATTGCAGCCGATCGCCGCCGCGCACACGGAGAACGGCGAAAGGCACCCGATCCAGCAATCTGGCTCCGGCTAGGTTGAACTCGATGACGTTGAAATCATGGTCCACAACGAACGCCGCCAGCGGCAGCACATCGAATACGTTGGCGATCAGATCGGTGTTGGGTACGGACAACGGTGATGGGCTCGCGGTCATAATATGGTTGTGCGCTCCGGGGGCTGGATTTCTCACGAAACCTGTTGTGATACTTCCGTTTAACGACTGGCGCCCTGGCGCGGATCGTCGACGGCAAATTCTACAACGCACCGGGACTTGCTAGCGTGGTTAGATGCAAGCGGGCGCATACGGCAAGAGCCTCCTGCCATGGCTGGTGGCAGTCGCATTCTTCATGGAGTCGCTCGACACCACCATTCTGAACACGGCCGTGCCCGCCATCGCCCACGCCCTCAAGGTCGCCCCCCTGAGCATGAAGGCGGTGCTTTCCAGCTACACCTTGAGCTTGGCCGTCTTCATCCCCATCAGCGGCTGGATGGCCGACCGGTTCGGGACCCGCCGCGTATTCGCATCCGCGATCGGCCTCTTCACCTTGGGGTCGTTTCTCTGCGGCATCTCAAGCAACATCCACGTGCTGGTCGGCTGCCGCATCCTGCAAGGCTGCGGCGGAGCCATGATGGTGCCCGTCGGCCGGCTCACTATGGTGCGGACCTTTGCCAAGTCCGAACTCGTCCGTGCCATGAGCTTCGTGGCCATCCCCGGCCTGATCGGTCCCATGCTCGGGCCCATCGCCGGGGGCCTGATCGTCGGATATTTTCATTGGAGAGTCATCTTTTTCGTCAATCTTCCCATCGGCCTCATCGGTTTATGCCTGGTCTATCTCCATCTGCCGGATTACCGCGAAAAGTCGAATCCGCTCGATATCGCCGGCCTGGTTCTCTTTGGTTCGGGCGTCGCGCTGCTGTCGTATGTGCTGGAGGTCTTCGGCGAACATACCCTGAGCGCGCGCGCAATTCTGGGGTTGCTCACGCTTTCCATCCTGCTGCTCGGAGCCTACGGAAGGCACGCCACCAAAAGCGCGTTTCCGTTGCTGCGCCTCAGCCTGTTCCGCATTCGCACTTTCCGCGCGGCAGTGAGCGGCAGCTTTTTCACGCGCCTGGGCATCGGTGGAATCCCTTTCATACTTCCACTGCTCTACCAGGTCGGCATGGGGTTCACACCCATCCAATCCGGTCTGCTCATGACCCCGCAGGCCATCGCCGCCATGAGCCTGAAGCCGTCCATGCCGCGAATTCTGGCCCGCTTCGGCTACCGCGGAGTATTGGTTTCCAACACCGTGATCCTGGGTCTCCTGATTGCCGTTTTTGCCACTATCGGCGTGGGCACGCCGGTCTGGCTTATGGTGGCCGAGACGTTCTGCTTCGGTTTCTTCAGCTCGCTGCAATATACCAGCATGAATACGCTGGTGTATGCCGATGTTACAGAGGAACAGACCAGCAGCGCCAGTTCCATCGCCAGCACCATGCAGCAGATGTCCATCAGCTTCGGCGTGGCTACCGCCTCGCTGGCTGCCGCATTCTTTATTCCCGATCGCTTTCATTCCAACGCCGCCCAAATGATTCGCGGCATCCACCACGCGTTCTTTGTCCTGGGCGCGTTGACCGTCTTATCGACTATCGTGTTTCGCGAATTGCAGAGCACCGATGGCGACACCGTGAGCCAGCACAAGACTCTCCAGCATGCCGGGTGAGTGCCCTGGCAGAAGTTCACGCCATGATACGGGCTGGGCGCGATCTCGATGAAGCGCTTGAGGCCATTTACGCTGCCGAGTACGCGGTCCACGCCGCGGATGCCCTTACCCGGCGGCATACCGGGATCGTGCGGGTGGCAAGCCATCCTGACTTTGTACTCCTCCGCCACGGGGGATGACGCGCTTCAGGAAATACGCGATGCGCTCCTAGTCTAGGCGGTGTCCGCGGAAACCGGACCAGCCTCGGTGAGCGACGGATTCTGCGCGGCTTTCTCATAGACGAACGTGCTGTAGTGTGCGCCGCCGGGCCGCGCGTAGGCTCCGTCCGCACTACGCCCAGGATGGTCAGATTGTATTTCAGGGCGGGGATGCCGGCGCGCGCGGCATTCCGGATCATTTGGCAGATGGTGTCGATTTCGCGGTCCCGCTCGGGGCGGCGAATACCGAATGACTCGACACGCTCGCGCAGGCTTGTGAGCCCTTCGACGGACCAGTTTGCGTCCATACGGGGAGAAAGTAAAGTGCTGCAGATATGATTCACGCCGAGTGCGGCGAGGAGGGCGAGGGCCGGGTCAAGGCCGCGTTGGGCGGGCGCTTTCGCCCATCTTCCTGACCGTGTATCGGCTGTCCCGCGGCCGCGAAGGCGATGGCCGCTGCCTCCAGAAAATTGCGACGGTGTATAAAGGGGTTTCCCTTCGGCATTTCACCACAAAGCGCGAACGTAATTCTCACCGATCCGCTCGTCTCAAGTAGCCAGCGGAGCGCCGCCGCCTTTGGCGTTCGCTACAATCAGCCGGTCGAACGGATTGCGCGCCCAGTTCTCGGCGAGCATGGTCGAGGATGGTGCGGAATGGCAAATCGCAAAACGCGCAGGCCGACATCGCCAGCCAGTAGGGCCATCAGCTTCGACGCTGGGGGCTTGTTCCAAGGCCCCGGTTGGGGCTACCGCCGGCGCAGCAGAGGAAGGCTTCGCAACAGATTATCGGGACCGGCTCAGCCATGGATTTGTGCACCCGATTGCGGCCTACACCGTCTACGATCCAGTCCCGGCGGTGGGGCAATGACTATCAAAATGCCAGTAGAGAACATGGAGCAGCGACCATGAACAAGGCCACTAATGCAAGTCTCCAGGCGTTTCATATGGTTCCCCGTGTGTGGCATCCTGGTTGGCCTGTTTGGCAGCAGCGTCTTCGCCGCCTGCAGGCGTCGGCACCAGTTCAGCGGGCGCAAATTGGCCGCAGCGACCAAGATCCATGTTATCGATTCTATTGGTTTTGGATGCCTCGATAACCGCCGGCGAGAAGGCCGGAAGAATGCTATTTACAATGCGTTCGGAATCGTGCATTATTCATAGTGGGGTGCGAAGCGTCACATAATGCCGGCGGCCGCCTGCTTCGGCCCCCAAAATCGGGTAACCATGCGATCGTCGGGCATTCGCCGTTGTGTTTTGCTTCTTCTTTTTTCGTCTACTGCCACGCTGAGCAGGGCTGCGGAGTTGGTCTTGATCCTGCGGCCGGGTGGAACCTCCTGGCAAATCGAGGATGCGGAGAGGATCACTTTCAACAACAAGAAGGAGCAAGTGCGGTTCGGCCTACCCGGCTCACAAGAAGTGCTCCCGAACGAATATAATAAGCTGACCAAGGCCCCGGTTGTTCGGGCCGGCGTGCTCCGCAGGCATTTGGCCGGGTACCTGGCGCGATGGGACGGAAGCACCTGGGCGCCCACGGCGCCAGAAGGCGCGAACTTTAAGTCCGCCACGTCGTATGCGGCGCTTTGGGCCTCGGCGCAAATGATGGTTCACAAGGATCGCAACGATAAGAGCGGGACCCCGCTCAGGGTTGCGGACCTCTTCGCCATCATACCCGGCGGGGACCGGAACAAAGCGCTCGCGGATTTCTTGCTGGATACAGCCAACTTCCAGGGAGTTGGGGAAAAGAGCGCGGACGCCGGCTTCGAGGAATGGGAATCGCTGCTGGAGGCCGTGGGCCCTTCGCTCACCGGCGCCGACGGCGCGAGGGTGCGGGCAAAGCTGCTCACCGAAATGCGCGCGGCCGAGCATAAGCTGAGCTCGGGTATCGCACCCTACAGCGATCTTGAGTACGGCCTGAAGTTCGTCGACGTATCCTCAAAAGCCTTCCCGAACGACCCCGAGCAGAAGAGGGCCCGCGAGCCGCTGGACGATCGGAAGGTGTCGCTCGATCGACGCATGGCCATTCTGAAAGCGCTGGCCGCGGGGGAATTGTGGGACGCCTTCCTGGCCAAGTACACGGACTTCGAAAGGTGGGATAATTCCTTTCCAGGGCTCCGGCAGCTACACGAAAAGGCGTACAAGGAGAGCCGCGACGAACACTGGGCGAACGGCAATAAGTATTTCGACCAGAAGCAATACGATCAAGCTCTGACCGAGCTCCGGATTGCGCAGCAGAGCAGCCCCGGTGAGAAGGGAATCGCGAGCCTGATCGACCGCGTTACGATCGAACGGGACCGCACGAAACCGCCGCCGCCCCAAGCGGACCCCAACTCGGCGGTGCAAGTTCTGCTGATGCGGCACATCCGATCCGCGGAGGGGTTCCTCGACGCCAAGCCGCCGAATTTGAAAGCCGCCGAGGATGAAATTCTGCAGGCGGAACAGGTGGACAAGGAGTCGCCCCTGATCCTGCTGGTGCGCGCAAAGGTGCTGAGAGCCGAGAAGCAGTTCCCGAAATCGATCGAAATGTTGAACCAGTACGAGCAGCGCGTCCCGCAGAAAGAGTGGACCGACGCGGAGGTGTTGCGGGGATTGCTCGTTCCGGAGTTCAGTACAGCGAGGGAGAGTGCCAGAGCCACGATCGCGAAGGCGGCCGCCGAGGGCGATTATCCGGCAGCTTTGGCCTCCGCCAGGAATGGCCTGGACGTCGACCCGAACGATCTGGATTTCCTGCTGAGCGGCGGCTGGTACAGCGCCATCCTGCGCAAGAACGCGGAGGCTGAGCGGCTGCTCAACGAATACTTGCGGCTTTCCCAAGGGCCCGGCAGCGACACCGCCCAGCGCGATAAGGTCTACAACGCGGTGCGTCTAGTGAAGGAGACCGTGCCCGAGCCGAAAGGCGATCCCAACTGGTTCAGCGGCTATCGCTCCCCTCCGGGAGCGCTCTATTGCCCCATCAGCCTGGCCTTCAACGCGCGGGTGAGCGAGGTGCGCGGACCGAAAAAACAGGTTACATCCTACACATGGGCCGGCGACCTGTTGACCAAGGTGGCCGTGGATGGCGAGCCTGGTGAGAAGCCCTTCACCGCCTACTTCGAGTATTATTCCAGTCCGCGATCCGTGCGGCGGGTTTCCACCGAGCCGATCGCCAGGGCCGGGGATGCTCCCGCTGCTCTGCGCCTTACGCCGGACGGCCCAGTTGGCCCCGGAACCGGTGTTTATACCGCCATGCTGAATCTCCCCCTTGCGGATCCGCTGATGGTGGAGAGGCTTACCGGCAAACGCACGGCGGCGATCGTGGCCGGAAATCCCTATTTCCATCCGTTCATCTGGGATGGGATCTACCTGTTCATGGTGGAATACGACGATCAGGGACGCGTCAGTTCTGCGCGCCAGGTGGCGGCCGGATCTCCGTCCTCGTCGGCACTGCATAACTTCGAGTTCAAATGGGATGGGTGGAAGCTGAGTGAGATTGACGAAGCCGGTTCCGGGAGCTATCGGCGCAGCATGAACTACGCTGGCGGCCGGCTGACTTCGGAGTCCATCTCTTACAAGAACGCTCACCCAGCCAAAATCGAATACAAGTACAAGGGAGACCACCTGGTGGAGGCCGATTGCACCAACGATCCATCGCTGGACGGGCGCAGCCGGCACGTCCTGTTCAGGTAGCCGCAAGCTGGAGGCATGATGCTCAGGCCCATTGCGATTTCGATGTTCATGGCTTCACTCGGGACCCTCTGTGCGCAAGCGCCGTCCGAACTTAGACTGCCGCGCGTAGGCGGCGACCGGTTCGATTCGAAACGGGAAGCCGCCGCGGTAGCGGACCCGATTGCGTCGTACCAGAACCGGCGCGAAGCGGCCCTGGCGGCGTTCCAGGAAGGATATAAGGCGGCCGTTGTCCAGCACAATCGCCCGCGCGCCATTCGGCTGCTATTGGTCGCGTTGCGCCGCGACCCGGAGTTCGCCCCCGCGTTGTTCGATCTGGCGGTGCTTTGCTCCCAGGAGAATCGCTGGCGCGACGCCATTGCATTTCTGCAGGAGGCGCAAAAGCAGGCCACGGCCGATTCCAGCATTCGCCCGCTGGTCGAGGCTGAATTGAACCGCGTCGAGGCGATCGAGAGCATGGAGAGCACGCCCGCCGGAAAGAAGCAACGGGAATTCGATATCGAGTTCGTCGCGGCGATGAACAAAAGCAAGGATCCTATCGCGCTCAACCAAGCATTGAGGATCGACGGTACGCGCTGGGAGGCGCCCGCCCTGGCGGGCATTCTTTATGCGGATTTAGGCGGGGTTTCCGGGTTTTCCGCTAGCGCGGCCGAGTTGGAGAAGGCCATCCCCCTCGCCGACAAGGCCCGTGCGGACCGCTTGAAATCCGCCGCCAAAGTGGCGCGCGACGAGTCCGTCTATCTCAAAGACAAGAGCGCCGCGGACGGCCATTCGGGCAAGCAAGAGCACGCCCAGGCCGCCCAACTGTATGCCCAGGCATGGGGGGAGAGCCGGCAGCATTGGGACACCGCGCTTGACGCTGTGACGGAATACCTGCTGGTCGACGATACGGCGGCGGCTGTTCCCCTGCTTTCCGACATGCGGGACTCCGCGCCGCCCGCGTTGCGCGCCAAAGCTCTGGCGATGCTGAAGGAGTTGGGGGCGATTTCGCTGGGCGCCAGAAGAGCTGCCGAGCGCGCTCCAGCACCCGAGACGCCCCAACCTAAGGAGCCCGCCGTCCGCATCCGCGAGTTCGTCGGCAAGCTCACCAACACCCAGATGGACCTGGCCGTCAAACGGGAGCCTGATCTTCTGAACGACAAGACGCCGGTTACATTTGTTCCCGACGACGAAATCGGAGGCGGCAACTCGGATTTGATGGTGCAATCCACACAAAGCGTCTTTGCGCTCTACCAGCGAAATCTGACCGCCGTGGCGCCGCCATCCGGCGCAGCTCCGGAGCAGGCCCGTCCAGACATGCCTGCCGCGCCGCCCAAGGATACGCAGCCAGCGGCGGTCCCTGCGCCCCGGGCTTCCGACAGGCTGGGGCCCAGTCCGTTAGGGCCGGCGCCAACCGCGGCCGCTGGCTCAACTTCCAGGGGCGCCGAGCAGCCCGTGACTATTCGCAGTATTCCATCCGGCGCCACGTTGCTGTTGGACGACACCCTGAATTGCGTGGCGCCGTGTCAGCCGGCGCTGACGCCCGGGCGCCACACGCTCCTCGCCACTCTGGCTGGCTATCGGGACGCGCGCAGAATCTTCTACGTAGAAAAGGACAAAGGCGCGCCCGTCGACGTAACCCTGGACGCCAAGAGCGGCTGGCTGAACGTCGAATCCGAAATCCCCGGCGCACCCGTCTTCCTGGATGGCGTTAAAACCGACAAGCGCACGCCTGCCCGTTTCACCCTGAGCGAGGGCACCCACGAAGTGGCCGTCGAAGTCGACGCAAGGCGGAGCGTAAAGACGGTGACCATCACGGACAACGGCCTTGCGCGCCTCAAGTTCTGAATTCGCCGGCCGCGCTACGATGTGGCGAGCCGCAATCGCCTGGCATGTCGCCGTCTGGTGTGCGCTGTTGCTGGCGTTGCCGGGAAACGGCCGCAGTTACGCGGCGGAGGCGTTGCGCATCGAGGTCCTGCGCGGCGATGGCGCCAACAACAACCCGGCCGCGGCTGGCGAGATATCGGCGGTTGTGCGGGTCTGGGATGCGGACGGCCACCCCGTAGCCGGAGCGCTGGTGGTTTTCAGCCCGCCGCTGGCCGGTGCGAGCGTCGTGTTCGCCGGATTCCAGTCCGACGCCACCGCGCTGACGGACGACTCCGGAATCGCGGTCGCGCCGCGCACACGCCCAGCCGGGGCCAACGGGCCGCTCGAGATTCGGGTCACGGCATGCTGGGCGGGCCACTCGGCTGCGGCTGTTATTCGACAGATCAATCTGGGTGTCGGGGCGGTGACGCACGACGAGCGGGAATTAAACGTCGTCGAGCGGGCCGCTCCGCTCCCCCCCGGCCGAAGACGAGTTCGCGAAGCGACCATGCTGGTGCGGGTAGAAGACGGGAAGGGCCTCCCGGTCGCGTCAGCCAAAGTGCTGTTCGTACTCCGCAGAGCGGCCGGCGGCAGCGAGCCGTTGGATCTCGGCAGCCAGACCGCGACCTCCGCCACCAACGGCGAGGCGGACGTTACGCTAACCGTGCCCGCCCCACTGGGCGATTCGGGCTTGGAGTTCATGGTTCGAGCGGAGTTCAACGGCCGTCGCGCCACCCGTTTCTTCCCCGTGACGCAATGATCCGGGACCGCCGGTCGGCGGTAGTTAGCGTCAGCGGCGGCGCAATACCTCACGACCGCGCGGGATGGCGCCGCGTGCCGGGACCACCCGCACCAGCATCAACTCTCCAATGAGGCCCGACCGCTCCAAGACGATTTGTCCGGCAGGCGCAGGATCCTCGGATTCGATCCGGAGGGTCTGCGCACCAGCGCTGGAAGGTACCCCGCGCAATCGGACGTCGACCGTTTTTGTGCCGTGGAAATCCGGTAGTTCGGCTCGGTAGCGGCCGAACAGCACTCCATTTTCCGTCCAGAGTTCCAACAGCACGCGCTTCGGCTCCGCGACGCCGTTGAACTGCTGGGATCCCTCGGTGTAGGTCCATACCTCCTCTTGCGGGGAGTCGGCGGATCGCGCTGTGGGGTCGCCCGGATGCGCACTGTCCGGCCGTTGGACGGGCGTCAAGGGCGCCGTCGATTTCCGTTCGACAGCGTCGGCCAGGGCTTGGTAATAAGCCGTCCAGAGCCGGCGCAACGTTTCGGCAAGCAGGCGCTCGGAATCGCGATATGAGAGCGCCGCAGTGTTTGCGGCCGGCTGCGGGTTGCGTGGCGCAGTATCCAGCCGCTCCCGAAGCGTCGATTGCAGCTTGAGCGCCTGATCGTTTTGCTCCTGCACGCCGCGGCGGACAGTCAGCCACATTGAGGAATTGCGCAAGGAGACGAGCTTCTCCTGCAAGGCGGCCAGGCTTGCGCCGAGCAGGCCGATGCGGTCGCGGCAGCCTGCGTCTTCGGTGACAATTGGGAAAGAGTTCGCGGACCCTCCGCGGCCGAGGTAGGCCGCCACCGATTCGGCGTAAGCGCCGCGGGCCGCCAGGAAGTCCAGGAATGCGCCCAGCGACAGGCGCAACTGTTCCCGCGCTTCCGACATGGGCAGCGCAAAAATGCGTTGCTCCAGTTTCCGATCCGCGCGACCCCATCTTTCCCAGGCGCTCATCACCTCGTCGGCGCGGGCCGCGATGGCCTGTTGTGAGAAGTCCGGTGGCGCCGGCAGACGCTGCAATTCCTGTCCGGACAACACGGCGGCGCAGAGCGCCACGCAGGCCAAGAGCGGGGCCGCGCGGCGTCTATAAGGGTTCGGGCACGGACTTGTTCGCAAGCGAAACCTCCAGCACTTCGACTCCACAGGGCCGGTCCGCCGTGAACGCCAGGCGCACCGCGGAAACGCGGCCCCCCGGCCGCAGTCCGCGCGCGAGCGCCCGGTCGCGGATGGCTTCCATCAGGCAACGGCGGTACACGATACTAAATACCGCATACGCGCGGTAGCGTTCCAGGTCTATTCCGTAACGGGCCGCGATCTCGCGCCACAAGGCCCACTTCCGGGGCGGATCCATCAAGATGCGCAGGTTGGAACTGACGTCCACGACGGCGCCGCGCATCTCCCACGCAGGCGGACGGAAGACGTATTGAGTCACCGTCGAATCGTCCTCCCGGCCGAGAAGCGCGAGCATACCATGCTGGTCGCGCAGCACCGCCGGAAGCTGGCCGGATACATCGTCCGCGAAGGATACCTGGATGGCGCTAAGGTTCACCGCCTGTTCCGGAAAGAGGCCCGGCACCGGTTCGGGCGGCGATTTCTCACGACCGGTTGCGAAAGATGGCAACGGCGCCGCAGCCAGTGCGGCGTGGGAAGGCGCGGCGGTAAAGACCGGGACTACATCTCGATACGGCCAGGCGCCAGCCGGCCCCGCGGGAGTAAACGCTAAGGCAAAGAAAACCGCCGCCAGCCCGGCGTGACATAGCGTGCTCGCAACCAGGCCCCCACGCGGGACGCGCCCGGTGGCGCGCCACTCAAGCGCGCGCTCCAGCCGAAGCCCCGCCTCATCGGGCCCTGGATGGTTGCAATCCTGAATCATAGGAACTGGGAACGGAGCGCTAGCGCCGCAGCAACACCTCCATCCCCGGCGGGAAATAGCTGTCGTTGGCGCGGACCCGGTCCACGAACAGTCGGCCGTCCGAGGCCAGTTTGATCTCCATCTCGCCTTCCCCAGGCGGGGTCTCCGATTTCCAGTGCATGCGCGCGGAAGCTCCGGACCTCTGCAAACAGGTAAGCGCCAGCCGGATATTAGCCGTACTGTTGGGGAGCGGCAGGCGAGCCTCATACGTTCCGGTCAATTCGCCCGATTGTTCGTAAAGAACCAATGTAACCGCTTGGGGCTCTCCGTAGCCGGTCCATGCCTTGGGCTGGCTGCGGTAAATCCAGGTCCCCGCCAAGCCGGAAGAGTTGCTAGTGGGAGCGCCCTCCGCCGATGCGTCCGGCGGCCGGGCCGAACTGCCGTTACTCTTTCGAGGAGCGCCCGGCGAGACGGCGCGCGGCAAGGCTTTGGCATTGGGATCGTTCTGCGCCACAGCTCGCTCCATGGCCGCGTAGAGGTCTGCAAAGCGGACGCGCTGCCGCTTTACAGCTTCGCGTTCCTGCTCCCACACCTTTAGGATTTCATCCAGCTTCCGCACCAAGGCGTCGGGCGTGGCTCCCTTGCGGATACCTTGCTGCGCCAGATCGATCGTCTCGAGCGACCGCAGGCGCAATGCAATGCCGTTCTGCAGGCTGACCAGGCTGCCGCGCTCGTCTTCCAGCGCGCGGCGGAAGAGGAGGTACTGATCCCCCTCCGGGACATCGCGCAGCGAGGCCTCGATATTCTCTTCTTCACCCAGAATGCGCGATTGCTGCGCCGCCAGGTCCTTCTTGAGCGCCTCCGCTGGGATGGCGCCGGCGTCGGCTCCATGCAGCCGGTTGCGGGTCTCCCGCAGCCTCTGGGCCATCAGATTGAGGTACGCTTCTTTCTTCACCATCGCGTCGTCGCGTAACGCGGCCGCTTTCCGGATACGGCTCCGAACCTCCGCCGGAGGAGCTGTGAAGAGTTCCCGCTCCAGGCCCGGATCGTTTCGGAGCCAAGCATCCATCGCGTCGCGGTACTCGGCCTCGGTCACCGAAATATCGGGCACCATTTGCAGCGACTGGCCGGCGCACAACGGGGCGAAGGCTAGTACCGCCGCGCGGATCCATCCGAGGGCGCTCATTTCATTTCTCCGGTATCCTAGTTGCTGGCCGGCTTTTTGGGCAGCGGCGTTGAGCGCTCGTCCGGTTTCTTCGTATTGCAGAATTCGTTGGCGGCGGCGCGGGCTTTTTCATAGTACGAGATCATGTCGGATTCCCACGCGTCCACCCGCGCCAAGTTCTGACGGATGCCCACCAGGCGCGCGGAAATCAAAGCTCTCATGTTGGTGATCTGTGCCGTCAAGCTGTCGAACTGCTGCTGCGCATCGGCTAAGCGGGCCTCGCTGTCCTGGATGTCCTTGATCAGCCCGTCGATCTGGGCGCCAATTTCCTCGGTGCGCTTGGTCTGCTCCAGACCGGCTTTCCGTCTCTGGAGTTCCAAGTGGTCTTGCTTCTCGCTTTCCTGCAGATTCGCCACGCGCTCCAGTTCCGCCTGCATGCTCGCCAACGTGGCCTGCTGGTTGTCGACCCGCTTCTTCTCGGCGTCGCCCCACACCTCCCAATACTTCTTCTCCGCGGTCACCCAATCGTGCATGGCGGCTATCGAACGGTCGAGCAGCGGTCCGATCCGGTTGATCTGGCAGCGCTTGGTGCGCGTCAACTTGTCGACCTCCGCCATGTTCTTCTTGTCGAGTTCCTCGTAGTCGCCGCGCAGCCTGTCGGCGTTCTCGCGGAAGATCGGGAAGCGGTCGGACTCCGTCTCGGGCTGTGGCGCGCTCTGGGGGGCCGCCGCTGCTTCGGTCGGGGCCGCTTGGGGAGCCGGCAGCGGCGTTGGGGGATTGCCTTGGCCGCAGACGACTCCGCACGAAACAACGGTAAACAGGATCGCAAAAACTGGGACTCTCATTTGGGCAGCCACCTTCATTTCGCAGGGGTGATTCGAAACGTGAAACTCTGGATTACCTTATCTTCCAAGCGGAGAACGACCTTATACGTCCCGACGGTCGGCTCGGCGCCGTACTCCACCAGTTGCCCCATCAGCACCGGTTTACGGCCCAGCGGCATGCCGTCCAGCACCCATTCCAGGGTCAGCCGGCCTCTTGGCAGTCGCTGCCCGCTAAACACGGCCATAACCTTGATATCGCCCAGCGCCAGCTCACCCAAGATGCGGTCGTCGAATGGAAAACTCAACCCGTTTTCAATGCGGTTGGTCCGCGAGAGCACTTCGATGGCAAAATCGTCGGCCTTGAATGGGAGTGGAGAAATCACAACCGGGCTTTCGCCAACCGGCGGCGGCGTGTTCCGGGCCGTTTCGAGTGGCCGGCTTGCCTTCTCGCGCTGCGGAGCCGGTACCGGAACGACGGGAGCAGGTGCGGTCGCGGTTGCGAAGGGGGTCGGCTTTTTCCTGGCCGGAGGCGCGGCTGGTGGCGTGCCGCCAAGCGGCCGTCCGCTGCCGGCAAGAGGGGTTTCGGCGTGGTTGGTAGTGCCCTTGCTTTGAACCGCCGACCTTGGGACTGCCGCCTTTAGAACTACCGGCTTCTGAGTCGGCGGTACTTGGCCGGATGCCGGGACAAACGTGGGGGCCGGCTGCCGAATCGGTTTCGGTGCGGACCCTCTTCCGGGCCATAGAATGATCCCGGCCGTCAGGATGCCTACCACCGCGCACGCGCCGGCGGCATGACGCCAATTCAACCCTCCCGCCCGCAAATCGACCTGTCTCTCCGCCAGATCTCCCCCCGCAGCCGCACGGATACGTGTGGGCGGCGGCTCTTGATTACCTTCCGAAGCGCTCACGACTACCTCACTCGCTACCGTCCGGCCAATTGGGACCGTGCATCCGTCCAATCCGAACCGGTCTTGCCGATCTTACCACCGGCGCAGCTTCGTGATAGATCTTAGCACCCCTTCCACACCAAAATACGCCGCAGGGCGCGTTTTTTGATTGCGATCAATGCTTCTGCTTGGTTTTCACCCTAAGCGCAAGCTCGCTGCCGGGCGCCAGGGATAGATAGTCGGCCCGCACGCTGAGGCGTGGGGCGCCGGACCACGAGCGCTGCGGCGCGCCCGCCTCGGGCATGCCGCCTACAGGGCGGGAACTGGCCGCTAGCGGCTTCCCGGCTTCGTCCACGCCCGCTTCGCCACGGCTATTGACCACTCCCACCAGCGCGGCGGTCACCGTAACGTCCTCGCCCTCGGCATGCAAGGTGTGGAACTCGAATTGAACGGTGGACTCCTTTCCCGCCGCGCCGCCCGCCTTGATCTCGCGGATGACGCCTTCCAGCACCAGTCCACGATAAGCGGCCGGTTCGATCACCCGCGCGGAAACCATGTCGCCTTTGCGGTTGAAATTCGTCGAGAGCGGCGCCAGTAGGCGCACGCGCCAAGATGCCTCCGGCGGCTCTGAGCCGGAAGCCTGCACACCGGCCCGCGGAAGAAGCAGTAGCGCACAAAGGCAAGCCCGCCTTAGCCGGCCCGCGAGCTTCGATAGCATGTCACCACCTCGGCGGCATAACGGAACAGCCGCCCCAAACTTATATCACAAAAAACGAAGCTCGTAAAGGGTCCCGACTGCCTAAGATTGCGCAAGGAACTTGCGCTTCGAATGCAGTAGAATAGGTAAACGGATTTCTCATATGTCCGACGCGCCGATCCTCCAGTACTATGCCGGCAGCGACGAAGCTTTCGAGGAGATCTACTCCGAATGGTGGTTGCGCTTGGTGCGCTTCCTAACGGCGCTAGGGGCGCCGTGGCATCTAGCGGAAGAAATTGCGCAGGAGGCGTTGTACAGAATCGCTCGCACGCGCGTCCAGGGCGCCCGGTACATCCCCGGTCCGGGTACGTTTGACGGTTGGATCTTGATGGTTGCACGGAACGTCTGGATGGATGATCTGCGGCGGCGGTCGCGCCGGGAGAATGCCGTGGATGGTGCATTGCTCGCGAATCGGGGGCAGCCGGCGCGGCAGGAGGCCGATGCTTTACTGCACGAACTACTGGCAAAGCTGCCGCCCGAACAGCGCGAAGCGTTGATTCTCCACGATTTCGAAGGCCTGTCCTATCGGGAGGCGGCGGAAATTCTTAAGGTTTCACAAGGGACCGTAGCCAACTGGCGCGAGTTGGGCCTCACCAAACTGAGACTACATTGGAAAGTCGGCGTAGTTCCGGAAGAAGCGGCGAGATGACAAGCGGCGAAGATACATTCCTGGCCTCCCTGCGGGAGGCGTACCGCGGGTCGCAGCAGTCGATCCAGGCGCCGGCGTTCGCCGGACCGGCGTGCCCGAGCTTGCCGCGGCTTGCGCAAGCGGCCGCCGAGGGCTGGCAGGAGCATGAATTGGCGCACGTGGCGGGTTGCAGCCGCTGTCAGCGGATCATGGGCTTTGAATTTCGTGTCGAGTGCCCCGGCTGGGCGGTCCTAGCCCATTTTGCAGCCGGCGATTCGCCCTTCGCGGCCGCACTGGCGCGGCACCTGGAAGAGGACTGCGACGGCCGCTGCCAGCGGCGTCTCGCATCTCCCTGGCTGCGGGCGACCGCAGCGATGTTGGGAACTGGCGCCCAAGCCGAGACCGTCCTCCAGGAGTCCCTGCAGCATCTTGCCAGCGCCACTGTTAGCTTGGCCGCCGCTCCGGCCTTCCTGCCGATGGGCAGCGAAACAGCCGTTCAGGTGCATGCCGTCGGACCGGACGGGTTGATTGCGACGACCCTGAAGCGGGAAGGGCCGGACCTGGTGGCATATGTGGAATCGCCGAGCACGTCCCTGGCGGGCCACACTGTGACGGTGGAACTGCTGGGACAGACACGCCAGGTGCGGGCGCAAGTGATCCTCAGGATGGTGGACGGTGTGGGCGCATTCGGCTTCCACAGTTTCGGTAACCTGGCGAATTTAACCGCCGACCTGGGACCTGAGTGCGAGATCCTGGCAATCCTCGACAAGTAGGCAGCTTAAAGGGCTTCGATTGGGCGGACGTGACGGGAGACGCCGCCCTGCTGCCGCAGAACTTCGTACCGCGGTGAAAGACGCCTGACTGCCTCCAGAGAGCTTTCCGGATCTGGACGAGGCAGCGTATTTTCGGAAGCCGTGAGGATTATGGTCTTAATCGGCCAGGGAACCAAGCGGGTAGTCCGCAGATCGACGCTTACCGCACAAGCGGATGCCCTTTCTTCCTGCCACCAAAAGCGTTAATGTGGGTATGGAGGGAGTTGACCCCATACCCACGGACGATCCCGAGACCAAAACCGTTGACGCAAAGCGGCTGAGCCCCGAGTCAAGGCAGGATCGGCGTTGGTTCGTAGTCGAGGTCTGGCATGACACGCGTCATCAGTTCAAAGCAATAGTCGGAGACGGATTCTTATTCGTCACTGTGCTGGGTATTCTTGAGGTTGTTTATCTCATACTCAATGTGATGCCGTACCCAGCAGAGCGGAAACACATACTTGAATCAACGCACTTCTGGGGAGCCTATTCCGTTCTTATCATTTTGATTGTAGACTTAGTGACGAAGATTCTCTTGTCCATTACGAGGCCCAAGTGAGCGTCCGCGCCCGAATCCGCCCCTCCTCCGAAGCCCTAGCGAGGACGCCACTGCCTGTGAAGGCGCTTACCGCGGGGCTTCCCAATCAACACTCGCGAACCGCATGGCAATCCTTGTACGAATTTCATTTCGGAAGTCGGCGTGTCCGATACGCGTGCCTTGGTCTTACAGGCCTTCTTGTTTTCTTGTATGGCATTGCGAATGAGCTGCTCCTTCGGCGTGACCTGCCAAGAGTCGCTGCTGAATGTGCCGTTCTTGCGTCGTGCGCTTTAGGAATCCTGCCGTTGATATTCCAATTGGCCCAGCGCCACGATACTTTGGCCCAGCGCCACGATACTTTGGCCCAGCGCCACGATACTAAGGCAGACTCCGGGAAATGTTGGAGCGAGGGTATAGTGCGGGAGGGAGCAGTGCGGTACGCGGACGGCCTGATTGCGACGACCTTAAAGCAGGAAGGGCCGGACCTGGTGGCATATGTGGAATCGCCGAGCACGTCCCTGGCGGGCCACACTGTGACCGTGGAACTGCTGGGCCAGACACGCCAGGTGCGCGCGCAAGTGATCCTCAGGATGGTGGACGGTGTGGGCGCATTCGGCTTCCACAGTTTCGGTAACCTGGCGAATTTAACCGCCGACCTGGGTTCTGAGTGCGAGATCCTGGCAATCCTCGACAAGTAGGCAGCCATGCCGCTGGAACGCGTGCTCCCGAGGCTGCGCCGGCTGGCGGGGGCAGCCGCACCCCAACCGGGGTTGATGGACTTCGATTGGGCGGACTTGACGGGAGACGCCGCCCTGCTGCCGCAGGAACTTCGGGCCGCGGTGCAAGACGCCACTGCGCGCAATCCGGAGGCTGCGATATGCGAGTGTTGGGACCTTATTGTCCGGCCGGAGTGTCTTGACAGGTTGGGGCGTTTCCAGGCGATCGAACGTGCTCTGAAGCCGGGGTCGGGGACCGTCCATAGCGAGCGGCTGCATCGCAACGCCGCTCTCTTGATCGCCAGCGCAGGCGCCGCCGCCGCCCTCCGTTCGGCGACCGATCCCAGTCAGGCGTGGGAGGGAATAACGGAGTGGTGGAGGAAAGGCGCCGAGCGATTTGCATTTAAGGTGGGCAACTCCATCGCCGCGCCTGTAGGGTGGCGCGCCGGTGCTGTCCAGGAGGCAATGGCAGCCTTTCGGAGCGCCGGCTGGGATTCCGGACTACTGGGATTCTGGACCCGTTGGTGGCTGGAGGATCTCGCCGGTTCCACGGCCAGATACGCGGTCCCGCTGGCCGGGTACTGCGCCGGGACCGGATTTCTGGCCGAACTCTTGCTCACCGCCACGGAACCGGATGGCGGATACGCGATCGAGCACCCGGACGCCGCCCTGCGCCCGTTGGGCGAATCGCTGCTCACAGCCGTGGCCGCCGCCGCCGGAGTTCCGCGAAAGGGGATCGCCTGGAAAATCGATGCGCGCGACGGTTTGCCCAGCCAATCAATGCCCTTAGACGGTGACTCTCTGGGAGCCGCCGCCGCTGCCGGTTTCAGCTTGTTCGATGGGGATTTCACTTACGATTCCCGCTGCCTGCTGATCGCGGCCGTGGGCGCCGACGGCAGGCTGGAGAGGGTTGGCGGCCAGATCGAGAAGCTCAAGCTGGCTAAAGCGGGAGGGTTCATGAAGGCGGGGGTGGCTTTCGACACGGATCTTTCCGACGATCAACTCCGGCAGGCCGGCCCGCCCATTACACGGCGCCTGCGCACCGTGGAGGAGGCCAGGCGATTTGCGCGCGCCACTCAGGTGGACGCGCCCTGGCTGTAGAGATCGATATCGAGCGCCGCCCAGTGGCTGCGCCCCAATGGCACGGCCACTCCGCTTCTCCCCTCCGCCTGGAGGCGCACCTGCACTCTGCACGAAAGATTCCGGATGTGCTTGTCCAGCAGGAGCGTGGTCGCCATGGGTTGGTATCCTTCGAGCGAACCGCCGTTCCTCCTGAACACCCATGTCGCGATGTGGCAGCCCGGCCCGATGGCGCACACGTGCGTGGTCAGCGCCGGCAGCCACACACGGCCTACCACGTCGTCGCGCGGGGACGCTTGCAAGGCGCCGCCCCCCAGATTGGCTAGTTCTTCCCCTTGTGCCTCCGGGAATTCGGGAACGATGCGGCCATTGAGCAAGATATCCCCGCGGCAGTGCGGACCGCCCGGTGCGGCGCGCATTAGCCGCTCTTCCGGAAGCACTCCCTGAATGATGGCGCGTTCGTCCAGGACCATCTCATACTCGAGACCGGTGGCTTCCACAGAGTCTTCGTCGCGCAAAAGTCCCACGGTGTGGTGCAGCATCCAGATCTCGTGGCTCCAGTAGACATCGAACTCCTCGGGTACGCCCCGCCCTCTGCGCCGGTAGAGGAGCCGCAGATTATGGGCCGTCGGCCGGCGTCCGATGCGCACCCGCAAGGGGCCGAGGCGAACGTCGGGTCCTGGCGGACGGCCTCCGAACTTCAGCGACGAGCGCGGAAGCAGCAGCCTGCGGGCGGCGGGGTCCGGCGCCAACACCGTCCCCAACTCGCCGGTCTCGGTCTCGGCCCAGTCCATCCGCGGCGTGGCTTGCATGCTCCCTCAGGATACTCCGATATCGCGCGCCGTTCAGCCAGCCGCCGGCGCGCGCCTTCCACCCGGAAACGTTACCTTGGAGATCTGCAGGACGGTTTCAAGCAGTTTCTCGAGTTCCCGCCGCAGTTCCTGCTGGTCGGTATCCTCGATGGCCAGTTCAACTGCTTGCTTCCACACTTGATTCATCGGCAACCCTTGCAATACCGGGTTGCGCAGCAGCTCGTAATATTTGACCATCACGTTCTCTAGCGCCTCAGGCGAGATGTCCATTGTAAAGGAGCGGATCCCGACCGCGCCGAACTCCCGGATAATCTCGGCATTCCACTCGGGTCTGAGTGAGCCGTGGCAGGTATTGAACATCAACAGCTTCCCGCGCAGAAGTCCGTTCCGGCCCATGCGCTCCACGACGCTATCGAGTTCCGGCGATGTGTGTGCGTTCAGCGCGATCACTTTGGCCTCGGGCACGGGAGCGTTTTCCGTGAAGAACGGCATTTCGGGCAGCACGTCCTGGATGGAGGCCAGGAGATCAAAGTGTTCGACTCCGGCCTCGGCGGGAGGCAGGTACACCGCGACGTCGCTGGGGCCCTCCAGGATTGGTATCTTGCCGGCATTGATCCTGGCCAGATGAGCGTCAGTTCCGTAATAGACCTGTGTGCGGCCGCCGTATTGGTTTTCGAGGGCGCGGGCGGCCGCCGGCGATTCGAACACGATCAGGCGCTCAGGCGCCTCGGCGGCATCGAGGCGGCGCGCGAGCGTAGCGTCCGCGAGCCTGCCCTGCGCATCCAGCCGGCTGGCTGCCGCCGGCAACATCAGGTCGTCTGCCGGAGCGGTAATCCGCACTTCCACCGCAGTCGAAGGCGCCGAGAAAAACCCGCCTTGCCTTTCGACGGATACTTCCAGCCGGTTTCCCTGGGAGGTTAAGGCGGGCCCGTCGGGTAGAGATACGGGATCGGCCATCGCCGCGCGATCCGCCGTGGCGGCCGGCCGCTCGATTCGATCCGTGAAGCGTTGGCCATCGATCCGGGGTCCGGTACGTTCGATGGCGGTGATCCTGCCATCCGCGTCCAACGTGATCTCTTCGGTGTAGTCCGCCGCCGCCAGTTTGATGGTGTTGTGTTCGTATCGATAAGTGGCCACGGGCCGGTCACCGGCACGGATTTCGTTCAGGCGGCCCAAGCGATCGTACCGATAGATCAGTTGTCTCCCGTCGGCCCCGGTTGCACTCCACTGGGAGGCGTCGCCGCCGGTCCGTTCGAATCGCGAGGCATCCGGCAGCTCGATGCGAACCCCCGCCGCTTGGCCTTGCGGGCCGCGGACGTAGTCGGCGCGCGCGCCATCCGCGAAAACGGAGGACCGCATGCGTCCGGCGGCATCGAAACCGCGCGTGCCCTGCCCCTCGCCAAATTCAATTACCTCGGGCGTGGACACGCGAACGCGCGCCGCCCCGCTCAGGGGCGTTGCAGCCGCCCGCAGTTCTCCGGTGGCACTCCTTCCGGCGGCTGCTTCTTCGACCGTGCCCAGCCGGCCGGAGCCTCCGCTCAACACGGTGGGTTCGGCGCGCAGGCTCACGCCGCCGAACAGGTGTACGGTGCGCTTGTCGATATCGTCGATAATGGTGTCGCCCTCCCGCCGGACCCCGGTCACCAACGCGACGCTTCTCTCGCTGGACAGCGCCGGCACGCGCACGGGACCGCCGCGGCCCATCGCCTCCCGCCGTACCCGTTCCAGGTCTACAGGCGCACCGATATCGCGCAACCAGTGGGACAGTTCCACCAGCTTGGTCATTTCCCGCAGGTGGGCGAAGGCCGGAGAAGCCGCAGCCACCAGTTCGTAGTTCTTGGTGAATGTGTCGGCGAACTGCTGCGCCACCGGATCAACCGCACTGTCGTCGTCGCGCAGGCCGTCCGGGCTACTGGGATCCACGATCTGCCGCTTGGCCCGCACCACCAGGGGCGTCGCATCGAAAAGGATGGAGTGCTCCGATTTCAGAATTTTCAACTCGCCCGGCATGATCCACAGCCGGGTCCATTCCTCTTTCTGGTTGCCGGACCGACCGCTACGGAAGGAGATTCGGAAAAGGTCCTCCAGGCCGCCCGGAGGGAATTCCCGTTCGCCGATGTTGCCGTCGTCGTCCACGATCACGCCGAACGAGTATTGTTTCATCAGCCAGTCGGCCTGGAACATGGCGCGGCCGAACTGCGATCCGGCGAGGATGCCGTCCGGCAGGTAGACAGGCTTGAGCCATGGCCCAGCCGGGTTCTTCGGGTCGGCCGGGTCAAGGGAAAATCGCGGGTACTGCGGGACGGGTTGATATGCGAGCAAAAGTGTAGCGGCGAGATCGGCGGCGTCGACCGCGGCCGGGGTGACCTTGCCATCGCCCACCAAAACGACGCGGTGGCCGGGTGCATCGTAAGTGGCGCCCCTGAGCGTCCCGGCGGTGGCGATAGAATCGGTGGGGACCGCCGATTCGAATTGGACCGCATCCTCCTTCATTGCGGGGAACGGATCCTCCAACTGTAATCGCGGCGGCAGCGGGCCGGAATCGCCGACGATGGGGGATGCCGCGTCATCCGGGAGCAACTGCGCCAGTTCGGTAGGTCCCCCGATCCCCGCAGCGGTGGACGGCAGGGCGGGCGAATCGCCGGCGGCGCCGGGAAAAAGAGGCGGGGATCCCACGCAGGGGACCGGCGTGACGCCGCGCACCTGGTCCTGGCGGGACGGCCGAAGGCGGGCTTCCAGCAAGGGCGCGGGCCATTCCAGTACGCGGTATCCGGATCCACGGAGCCGGCGCAGAATATCGACGCTTAGGTATGCGGATTGCACCATGATGGACGGCAACCGCCGCGCGCGCCGAGCGTAGCGGATCAACGCCGGAATATTGCGCTCCAGTTCCCCGCTGCAACCCGCGCTGCAAGCAATCGATTCCAGAGGTTTGCCCGCCGACGCGGCTCTCTCAATAATTGATGGCAGGTCCAGCACACGGCCGCTCCGGCGCGAGTTGTTGATGGCGCTACCCGCCAGCGGCGGGAAGATCAGTGGGCCCAAGGGCTCGGCCTGGGATGGCAGATACACGCCGTCGCGCCGCGGGAACCCCGACTTCGTGTCCCGCGCCGCCGCACTCCAGTCGGCGTGCGCGGGTTCCAGAACAACCTGTACTCCGGGGCCGCGCGCGGTCTTGAAAAAGCCGTTCAGCAGCGTATCGATACGTGCGCGATACACGCGCCCGACTGCATCCGGGCCGTTCAGCCGCTCTTGCAACTGGGAGTTAGACAGCGCCAGAAAGCGGCGCATTCCATCGGGCGTGGAGTCGAAAACCGCATAGCTGGCGCCCGATTCGATAGGAGCTGTAGTCCATCGGTCCCGGACTTTATTTACACGTCCGGCCGCTGGCGCCCCAGTAGAGGAGATCAGCCCGCCAGAGGCATCGAAAGTATAGCGGACATTGTTGAAGCCATCGCGCAGGAGATACCGCACGCGGCCCTCGGCATCCATTTCAGCGAATGCAGCCGCATCGCAGAACCGGGTGGCCGCCAGCGCTCCGGTGGCATCGAACTCCAGCCATGGCTCGGCCGTGGCATACGTGGGATCGGCCAGGTACGTTCTGCGTTTCCCCCGGTCCGTGCTGGATTGCGCGCGGCCGTCGCCATCCCACGCGAACGCCAGATCCAGCCCCGAAGCTGTGACGCGAATGGGCAGACCGCGGCCGTCGTACTGAAAACCGGCGGTTTCCGACCCTGCGATGCGCGCCGCCAGCAAGCCGTTCGCGTCCCAACGCAAGATGGCGCGGCCCGCCTCTTCCGGCCGCCCCATGACATCCGTCCGGCAGGGTTGAGAAATATCCGCGCCGGGCAAGGCTTCGCATGTTCTGCCGCGCGCATCGCGCCGGTATTCGAGAATCGACACCGGCCCAGGGGCAGACTCCTCCACCCGCAACAAACGATCGGAATCGGCATAGAAGTACCGGTAATCCGCCAGGGGCGCGCCCGCAGGGTCCGCGTGCGTCAGGCGGACGAGGTGGCCGTAGTCGTCGAAACTCCAGGTGGTCCTGAACCCGTTGGGCAACCTGCGCTCCACTTGGCGGCCCTCGCTGGACCAGTGGTACACCGACCTGCCCGCGGCCGTGTCCATCGCCACGATCCGGCCCTGAATATCGTGCTGGTAGACGACGCGATACGCCGGTGCGACGGCCGCCAGCCCGGCCACCACGCCCGCCGCGGCGCGATAGCGCTCTTCCCAAGCCGCCGGGCGCGTGGGTAGCGGACGTTCGAGAACGGCCAGCGCCGGTCCCGCCAGTGTTTTCCTGGCAGCCGCGTTCAGGCTATAAATGGTGACGGCGGCGATGCGGCTCCAGGGGTCATGATCGAAATGAATCCATTGCGTCGATCCATGTCTCCAGACGACATCGGTAACCCGGCCCAAGGCGTCGCGGTAATATTCGGCCGTACCCGTCGCATCCTTCATCCACAGCCGGTTTCCGCCCGCTTCGTAGCCGTACTCGACCGAGCCCTCGCCGAAGCGAACCCGCACCAGACGGCCTTCGTCGTCGTACGTATAGCGGGTCGAGCGGCCGTCGGGCCGGACGATCTCCACCAGCCGGCCGTGATCGTCGAAACGGTACTGCTCGGCCATTAAGCGCGTAGGCCTGGCCGGCTTTTGGCAGGCAGCCGCGATCGCCACCAGCAGGAGCAACCATCGCCTTTGCATGCGCTTTTGCATGCGCTTTTGCACATTCGCCTCCCGATAGGCGGTGGCAGTCGGCCATCCGCTTTATTGCGCTATATGCCAGATACCAATGGAGTGATCGTCGCCGCCCCCACCGACGGCCAGAAACTCGGTTTGGCCCTTGACGACGACGGCGGCGCCGGCCATCGCAGTCCCGAACGAGAATGGTTTATCCTGCGTGATTATCAAGGTACGGTCGAGCACACGCTCTCCGGATGTCGCGTAGTGCCATGAGAACACCGAGTCGGCATAGCCGGCGAATAGGCGCGCGCCGGGGGCTATGGCGAGGGTCTGCGCCTTATCCGGAGCTGGACGGTGCCGCCAGGCCGGCGCCAGGGACGCGTACTGGCCGTCAGGGGCGTTGTCATAGTGGTCCTCCAGCATCCAGGTCAGGATTTCCCCATCCGCCGTACCCGCGAAAAACAGGCGAGCCGCGGTGTCATAGGCCATGGCTGTGACGGCGGCCATGGGTGGACCCGATGGAGCTACACCCTCCGGTTTGACGTCGCCTGCCAAAACGACCGGTTGGTCGCGCCCTGAAAGCCATACCTTGATCCGCGCCCCAGGCGTGGTAGCTTCGCCCGCCGCTACCACGTTTCCGGCGACTAACAACGATTGAAGAGGCTTCCGATCCTGGTCCGCGAGGTCCCGCACGTACTTGGCGGTCTCGACATTCCACTGACGCACATAGCCGTCCGTCGCCGCCGAGTAAAGGAACCTCCCATCCGGTGTGAATCCCAATGCCGTTATGGGCCCATCGTGCTGGTATTGTTGGGGTCCCATGGTCCCCTGGGAACCATTGTTGGTCTTGGTGACGGTGGGCAAAAGGCCGTCCGGGGAACTCCAGGCTGCCAGGCTGCCATCCGCGGAGACCACCGTAGGGCCGCATGGCGTCGGCAAGACCGAGGCATTATTCCATTGCGTCGCCTGCCAGATGTGAAGGTTGCAGATTTGGCCGTTGCCGCTTTGCGCGAACAGCCGCGCGGTCCCGGGGACGCTCCAGACACTCAACACCGGTTCGCCGACGGCGACGGTAGCGACGCGCTTGAAATCGCTGGGCTTCATCAAGAGCGTGACCACGAACAATGCCGCCAGGGCGCCCGCCGCCCACCAGGCTCGCATCCATTTTGCCGGGCGCTTGACCTCCTCGAAGACCAGGTCCACTCTGGGCGGCCGGACCGGTTTGCCGTCAACCGTGTAACCGCGCTGATGGATAGCGGCGACCCGCGCGCGTTTTCCCGTGCCCTTCCTGCCAATGACTTCGAACTTGTCCGGAGTTAGTATCTCGTTACCAATCACTGGATCGATGGGTTCGATCCCGGCCTCCTTGCGAATCTCGACGGCCTCCGGCTCATCTGAAGGGAACTCGTCCAGGAGCCCGAAGAAATCCGCGGGCTGGGAGATTTTTTCCAGGCTGGCGACGGCATCGCGGAAGCTTTCCAGATCCTTCGGTTGCGGGTCTTCCCGGCGCTCTAGCACTCCGGCGAGGCCCTTCGATTGCTGGGCCAAAGCCAAGTACCTCTTGAGGCTCTGGCGATGTGTCGCGGCAAGCGGACCCAGGCTTCCAACCAGCACAGCCGCCGACTTGGCCAAACGCACCACGCGCTTGCCCTGCAAGTCGTTGGCTTCGGATGTCAGGTTCCGAGCCGGCGTCGACGCGGGTTCTGGCGGCTTCGGCTCGGGTTCCGGCGGTTTCGACTCGGGTTCCGGCGGTTTCGACTCGGGTTCCGGAGGCTTAAGCGCGGGTTCCCGCGGTTTCGACGCAGGTTCCGGTATCTCGGGCGTTGGCTCCGGTGCGGGCAGAGCGGGCTCGGGGACGGGCGGCGCAGGCAACGCCGCGGGTTCCGGATCCGGCGGGGGAGTCGGGACTAGGACGGCCGCTTGAGCGATCTGGTCCTTTCCGGGAATCCAGCGCTTGGCGGGCCGCGTCTGGCCGGGAAGGGGATGCTCCCATCCATAATCGATCAACCCGGTCACCGATTCGTAGAATCCGGAGCCGTTCGGGCGCGAGATCAAGCTCAGGTCGGGAAACGCGGCTCCGAGCGTCCCGGCAACGTCCCAATGCGCCGCCGAAGCCCATCCGCTCACCACCAGTTTCACGGCCCGCCGTTGTGGATCGACGCTTTCGCGCAAACGCCCCAGACCATCCTTCACCAATGCTGCCGGGATACGCGCCGGAGAGCGCATCCAACGTCCGCCGCCGACTTGCAGCGTGGTTCCATCGCGGAGATTCGACACGAACTGTTCGAACGCCGCCGTGCGCTGCCGCTCGTCGCGGTCTTTCATCCAGGACTGCAAGCCTGGAAGGTTTGCCGCGAAATACTGGAAGATGCCGGAGAGTGTGAGTTGCGGATCGTTTTCCTCAACCACATTCTCGCCGATCACCAGGCCGCAGGCGGTTTGCTTCCGCCCAATCCAGAACACCAGGCAAGGGAGGCCGCCGATCTCCTCGCGAAAAGCACGGGCGACAGATACCAGGCGAGGCACGAAACGGGCCTGGATCTGCGGCGCGACGCGCGCCAGTTCGTCGCGGCACTCCAAGGTAGCAACGACGGCTGCGGAACCCACGCACGCCGCCAGTTGCGAGGCATCCCGGATTTCGCGGGTCTGACCGCCGCCGGCGCTGTCGCCGACCGCCACATACCAATCGTCCTGGTCCAGGTCGATCGCGGCCAAGGCCGGCTCGGTGTGTTCCTTCGCGGATTGAATGCTGGCTGCCATGTGCTCGTGCCGGACGCTTTCAGACCGCGGTTGTGTAGCCGCTCTCAAGGCGTACGGCGATCGCCGGTTTGCGATAGACCTCACCGGTTTCCCGCGACCGGTAACCGCTCGAAAGCACCTTGTCGAGAATTGATCGCCGGCCCATGCCGATCGTGTGCTCGATTTGGTATGAGGTCAAATCCACGATTTCCAGGCCGGTTGGCGGGCTGATCTCCTCGATCCCCAGCGTGGCCAGCAATTGCGCCTTCTGGGGCATGCGCTGGCGTCCGGCTTCGTCGATCACGTCGAGGAAGAAGACCGGATTGTGCCGGGCCTGTAAAGCGCCGATGGCCCTGTGCAGCGCGGACCACTCGTCGTCTGGAACGACCGATGCGTCGGCAAGCAGCCGCTCCGCCCGGTCCAATGCCGCCAAGTAGCCGGCAAAGTTCCGGCTTAATTCCGTTTCGACCTCGCCGCCAGCGCGCCCGGCCACATCCCGCACCAAGCGGGCAGTTATCAGCATCGGCTCGTTCTCCAGAAGCTGCCGGATGCGAGCCGCCATCGAATTCGCGGACGGCTCATCCGGATGGGGAGCGGCAGGCAGTTCGGCCCAATGCAGACGATCCGCCAGCGCCCCTGTCAAATCTTTAATGGATTGCTTGATTTCCCGCAGGGAATCGGACACCGGGTTCAGACCGCCCAGCGCATCCTTCAGTTCCTTCGTTTGTCTATTGGCGGTCCTGATTCCTTTGAGGAAAAGAAGACCCAGGCAGGCCATCGCGCCCACCCAGAGAGCCGCGATCAGCCACGGCGGCGACGCGGAGAGGCTGGAGAAAATGGAGGGGGTCTGCGGCGTGTTCACGCTTGTCTGAACCGCTGTGGCGACTGCCGTGGCTACGAAATAACCTCCCGCCGGCGCGGCGGATTCCAGCCTGAGATAGTACGTTCCATCGCGTAACGGCGGAGAGGATTGCGGCAGAATATCGACGGACGTCGATCCCGGCGCCGCGTGCTCCACGAGATTGCTTGCCGCTTTCCCCGGCGAACTTCCATACCGGAGATAGGCGTCCACCGCACTCGACCCAGCGACGTGAAAGTTGAGGTTGAGGCGCTCGGGATTGCCCGGCACCTGAATTCTGTACTCGGCCGGCGCGGAAGGAAGAATCGCGAACGGGAAAGGTGTCCCGCTGGGAACCAGCGGCGCCACGGCGCCGGGTGCGGGCGCGGCGCTCTCCGCGGCCGGCGAGGGTCCTGGCGCCGTATCGGGCGATGTCACCGGCGGCGGGGCGTTGGTTTTTTTCTGGGCCGCAGCCGGGCGCTGAATGCGGGTGGTCTTGGAACTACCAGCTTGGCTTGCCATTGGAACGCAGGCCAAGGACGCCAATGCGGTTAGCGCCGCGAATCGCTTCGCCCGGAACACAAAAGTATAAATGCGCATATTCGACTCCAACCGCTTTAAAACGCCGGCTGCGGTATGAACTCCATCTCATTCTCCGGGCTCTCGTTAACAAGCCGGCAGAAACCGTGAGGCGCAGCCTTTTCATCCAGATGTAGCTTGAAATAGAACGGACCGGCGGCATCGCCTACCTGGATCTTGAACCGTCCGAATCTGGCCAATGGACCGACACCGACAAGATTCATGTTTTCCAGGATCTCCACCTGCAGCCAGCCTTGCGAGACCTGGTGCCGGTTCAGCTCGATCTCCGGCGCGGTCACGGGATACTGGGTGCCCCAGCCGATCAGCTCATGAAACCTCGCGCCGGTCACGTATCCGAGCCGCGTCCATAGCCGGTCTTCTCCATCCACTTTGATCCCTTCACCGACGAGCATCAGGGCACCCTGCGAGACGCATTCCTTGAGCAGGATCTCACCCTTTTCGTTGGTGATGAAACTGATCTCTTCGCCGAAGTCCTTCAGATAATCCCAGACGGTAGGAAACTTTGACGACTGCCCCGCCAACAGCACCTGGTCCACTTTTGACAGTCCGATCCGCTGCAGCAAGGTGAGCAGTCCGGCCTTTAGTTTTTCCAGCCTGGTTTCATACGCTTTGATCACCTTCTCGCCGGGGAACTTCACCACGGCGGTGCCGCTGCCAAACGATTGAGACCGCACCGAAAGGACGCCGGATGACAGGTACTCCTGAACGCTTTCGCGCAGTTCTTCCGGTGTTACGGTGCCCTTCAGCAAGCATACGTAGCCGATGCGCTCGCTGGCGCGCGGGCCGAGTTTTTCGATGACGGCGGAGACCTGGGAAGCGCCCGCCTGGCGCAGCGCTTCCTCCAACTCGGAAACCGCCACCTTCAATCGCTCGGCTTCGACCGTCATTCTGCGGATGCCTGTCGGCGAGGCGTCCGGCTTTCCCGAGAACTCGGCCAGCAGCGCGGCAGCCAGTTCCTGCGTGATCACTTCTCCGCCCAAATCCGGGTCGCCCCACGCGCCGATAATCTCGGCCGACAGCAAAGCCTTGGTGGCAGGATCGCGCTTCACGCGGAAGACGGTGATATCGGTGGTGCCCCCGCCAAAATCCACAACCATCATGGTGAACTCGGCCTTGGCGCCCCCTGCCGTCCCCGCCAGGATACTGAATACGCCGGCGGCCAGCGATTCATCCACCAGACGGACGGAGATTTCCATGGCAAGCTGGCGCGCGGCCTCCTGCAGAGCCTCGCGCAGGATTTCCTTGCGCCGCAGCGTGAATCTGGTGGGCACGCACATGGCGAACTGGGATGGCTTCTGTTTCAGCGCGTGCTTGGCGCGGACCAGAAGGGAGCGCAGCGCCATGGTGACCACTTGTTCCGGCTCCACCTCGCAGAATATCCCTTTGGCGCTAAACTCGACGTGTTCCTTCTGCCCCGAGCCCACCCGGACTTTCACGGCCGTCACCAACTGCCCCGACGGTCCCAAGGCCGCTGCCCGGCCCCCGATATCCCATTCAAATGGCGGCGTCTCGCCGGGGAGATAGTTGGAAAAGAAAACGTTGGAGTAAATCTTGGGGTCCTTATCCCGCCTGCGCTCCAACAGCAGATTGATGGGTCCGCCCGTGCTGTTATCGAATACCGCGATCGTCGAATCGATGGTGCCGTAATCGATCGCCACGCACTGCAGAAATTCCTCGTCCGTCACGCGCACCGCCAGCGGCTTGCGGTTGTTTTCCGCGGACGGGTCGTTGGAACGGACGATCACCTCAAATGCGTAGCGTCCCGGCGCGACTTGGCCGGTCGGCCGGGCCTGAAAGACAAATTGAACGGACTGTCCTTTCTCGATGGACGCCCGGGCCGGTTCCCGCGAAAAGCCGATGGCTGGGGCGGCGGTTCCCGGCCGCGGCGACAATACCAGTTCCTCCACCAGGAGGTTGGCGCCCCTGCCGCGGTTCCAGCAGGTGAGCACAAACTCGCCCTCGGCTTCGTTGAGCACCGGCGGGGCGTACCCCTCGTCGATTTCCACGATGCTCAACGACGGCGGATCCTGAAGGATTAGCTCGATGTTTCCGGTCAACGTGTTCGTCAGCCCGCCCAGGGTCATCGAGTAACCGATGGACCGGACGATGCCCTCCTGACCGGCCGGTATCCGGGCCGTTAGCGGAATGGTGTGCTTGCCCGCCGGGAGCTCGATTGGCAAAGGCGTGTCCAGCTCCAGATACCGCGGCCGGAAAGTGAGGTTCTCCACCGTGGCAGGATAAGAAATGGACAGTTCCAGCCGGGCAGGCGTCCCCGAGGTGTAGCCTCTGGCGAGGGTAAGCGGCTGGACTTCGGGGACCGGCAGGGGCGCCACCGAGATCTCGATATCCCGCTCCACATCCGTCCCGCGCGCACGGATAGTGATCGACTCGCTGACCATGTCGTACCACGGAAGTTGGTCGGCATCCACGGTAAGCGTCAACGCGTCCGGATCGAAACGAAGCCACTCGGGCAGGCCGTCGCATTCCAGGACCGGATGCCCCCAACCCCCGTCGCTCACCCTCAACTGGCGGCGCATGGCGCCCGGGCAGTCCGGATCCACGTAGTAGTTGAGGCGCGTCGGCTCCACGCGGAACTCGAACAGACGCCTCCCGCACGAAGCGCAGTAGAGATCGTCCTCGACCACTTCGTACGAGCAATCCGGACAAGGCTTCTTGGGGCTGGTCATAGGGACACTAACCGGCGGACGCGCTCGTGGACGTCCACGCCTGCACGTCCTTCAGGATCGGCAGCCCGCAGCTCCATTCGACCTCGCCGTCGATCTTCGATTTGGCGAACTCCGCCTCGGTCTTGATCTTCGCCCGCTCGGCTTCGGCTTTCTCTTTAGCGTTGGTGGACTTTTGTTTCGGGTCCTCCGCGGGAGTCCCGGCCCGGACGTCCAGCGCGCTCTCGGCCACTCCGGACTTCACCAGCCTGGCGTGGACTTGGCCGATGCGCTGCTCAAGCAGGGCAAGCTCCGTGGAGCCGTCCTGAAATTCGCCGGCCCGGCTCAGATAATGCAGTGCCCAATAGTAGGTTCCGAGGGCCTTGTCTTTGAGCAGTTGCTCCCGGCCCAGTACAGTTTGGCGGAATTCATCGCGTTGGCGCCGGTCGTTCTGCAGGGAGTCGACCGCCTCGCGCTTCAACCCAAGGGCGCGCTGCCTATAGAATGGCGGGCCTGAATTGTATTGGTACTCCGGTCTCCCCTGTTCATCGGTGACTTCGAGCACCCTCAGAATGGCGCCGAAGAGAAGCACTTCGCGCGCCTCCTTGATCTGTTGAGCCGTGGCGTCGTCGTACACTACCAGGTCCTCGAATTTACCTTCCCACCTCCTGTCGAGGTGCAGGGGGATCTGGTTGCGCTGGCTGGATAGCGTGCGATAGAAGTCGTGATACGCGTTATGGCAATCCCGCGTCACGACCGGCAGCGATGACAGTGGGAACGCATACACGACGATGTAGAGATAGACTTCGTAGGGCTTGCCGGTGGGCTGCACGTCGATGTCGCGGTCGGTCATCCCCATCTTGGCCACCAGATGTCTCTTGACGTCTTCGATAAAGGCCTCATCCTGGGACCCGGAGCCGACGCCCGGGATGCCCACATACGCTTTCTTTTCGACTTGAACCGAGCGCCCCCCCAGCATCTTATCGCGGCGCGCCAGGGGCATCGCCGACCGCGCCAGCCGCTCGATGGCGAATTCCCAGTTCTCCGTCATCTGTGGGTGGGACAGGACGTCGATCTGCCGCGGGTGAGCTTCAAAATCCACCCAGAAGCGATTCTCCGCATAATCGCGCAGCTTGGATCGAAGCTCGCGGTCTCCTTTGCGGATGAACAGCTCCACCAGATCCCAAAGCGTGGCTTCCCCGGTGGATGGCCTGGGCAATCCATGTGTGAGGAACTTGCGGTACTCGGTCCGCGGATCGACCTCCATCGCCTGACCCTGTTCATTCACATCCAGGCGGTAGAACCGGGGCCAATCGATAGTGCGGTCGAAGAACTGGATCAACAACACACCTTCCCCGAAGCTCAGTTGCTTTTCGTAGGCCTCCAGAAACTTCTGCGCGCCGGCGGCAACAGCGATGGAAAGGGCTTCCAGGGGCTGGCGGCGCTTGGACAGTGCCTCTACGGCGGCCTCTGCGACCTTCTTGGCGCATTCGAGCACGCAGCGCTCGACGCTCGCCAGGCAGAACTGCTCTTCGGCTTCGCGCAGACGCTGCAACAACGCTTCTTTCACCCAGTCCGCCCGCCGCAGAATCACGAGCCCCAGGCTCCGCACCGCCTGGCGAAGTTCCATCAGAATGCGGTCCCTGCGTCCCGCATAGTATTTTGCGTCTCCGTTGGCCTCGGCGATCATCTGGTCCAGAATCGAGGCCACGCCCGGGCGGGACGGCGCGTACAGATCCTTGAGGTATTCCAGCATGTGGCGCAGGTAGCCGTCGCGGCTGTCCGCCTGGCTTTCCTTACGTTCCGACACCAGCGCCTTAAGACCCCGGGCATCGTTCTCCAGAGTGTCCCTGACCCAGCGCAACAGGTTCTCGTTGGCTTTTTGCGTGACGTTCCCGGTCTGGTTGCGGACCATCTGGACCGCCGATCCCCACCGCACCGGGTCGCTGCCCTCCGCGTCGATCAGGCGCGCCTCGGTCTCTTTGATCTGGCGCTCAAGTTCGTCTACCTTGTCCATGGTGGCCAGGCCGCTCTTGGGGATCACGGCGCCCAAGCCGGTGCGAATCGCGTCTTTCCACTCCGCGCCGAAGTGTTTCACGAAGCCGTTGGCATCCAGCTCGAGCCGGGCCATATCGCCGCGCACATTTTCGCCGATCCGAGGGTCGCCGGAGTCGCGGTTAATGTAAGCGGCGATGGCATAAGCCAAATGGGAAGCGCAAGCCGCTTTGACCTGATCCACCGGGATTTCGATCTTCGACATGCCGCATGAGGCGTAGCGGCGCGCGAAGGCCTGCGGCAGAACCACCTCCTCGAAGGCGATGTTGGTTCCGGAGGTACTCGACAGGCTTTGCGCCACGTTCGAATAGTGGGAACGCTTTGCCGTGGAAAATGGACCGGGCATGAAGTCCAGAAACAGCGATTCGGCTACCACGTCGAAAACCTCCGGGCGGTGCCGCGGCTCCATGGGGATGGCGCCTTCGTTTTTCATTTCCAAGATGTAGGAGATGGCAAAAGGCGGACCTTGCACTTGCAGCTCCTTGTCGCGCTCCCATTCCACCTTGAAATCCACGCTAAAATCCTCCTCGGTATTCGGGAGCCGTAGCGTGTAATACTCCAGTTCCTTCAGCGCCGCATAGGCGTTTCCGAAACTGCGCAGCGCCAGCTCATTGTTGGTGGCAGCATTCGGATAGAAGATGTTCGGCATGAAGAGCATGCCAATAATCCTTTCAATTGGCGCGCCGCCTTTTTGCATCAAGTTCCGGAGGTGGAAGGCGGCGTCCAGGAACGTGCCGCAGCCGGTACCGCCGGCTAGCGAACTGACCAGGACAACCTGCGTGGCGGAGTCGAGAATATCCACCGCTCCGAGCCGCCGCTCTTCGAAGAATTTCTTGGTCCGGTTAATCCTGTCTTGCCCGCGGACACTGTCGATCCCCTCGCTTAACATGGGGTTGATTTTGTCGGCGAAATGATGGAAGTAGGTGAGCCGGCCAACCGTGCGGACACCGCCTGCCCCATCGCTGATCTCGTTCCCGTACCGGTTGACTTCGGGCGGGAGCCAGCGGTGGATGTGACGCCAGGGATCCCTGCTGGTGAAGATCTGGGATAGGTCGTCCTTCACGGATCCGCTCAACAACTCGATCGCCTCGTCGGGCTGGAACGCAACGGCCGAGAACGTCTCGTCGATTTTCTCCCCCACAGCCAGACAGTTCCTGGTATCGGTGTCCAGCCACAAGTACGCCGTGCACGGCAGCCCAAGAACGCCCAGCCTCTCGTAAAATTTTCGCCGGACGCGCAGCAGCACCTCTTTTCCTGTGCCTCCCAGGCCGAGAAACAGTGTCGGCCGGATGGCGCCAACCTTCAAATCCTGTTGTTCTGGCATAGTCGTCTCCTCTTTCTTATCCCCAAACCCTAGTTGTCAGGAAGACGGTCGCGCCGCCCAAAACTAGGCACAACAACACGATCAGACCGGTGCGTTTGCCGCCCACCAACCTCCAAAACGCCGGGATCGTGTAAAACATTGCGATCACCAGCAGCACCAGCATAATCGCCCAATGAATCGCCCCGGCGAACGCCAGGACGATGAAAAACAGAACCAGATAGAACACGATGCTCCAGGCGGCGGTCACCGCGGAGGCCACCTCGACCTCTCCGCGCACCAGCGTTTCCAGCATCAATCTCCCGCAGATCCAGGCCGCCCCCACGCCGACAAGGAACAGCAGAAAGCGCAACGCCGGCGGCGAATCCTCCGGGAACACGTTCAACGGGTGTTCGCCGCGCAGGGCCAATCCCGCGGCGGCCGCGCATAAGACGACATTGAGCCCCAGCAACAACAGAAATCCGATCGTGGCCCACGTTTTCCAGCTCGATTTTTTGGTTGCCATCGTTTTCCCTCTCCTTACTCTTTCCTTACTCTCTAATACGCCTGGGTTCCGGTTCTTTTTCACCGGGCGCGGCGGCGGTCCCGGAGGCTTCGCGGAATTTCAGCATGACCGTTCTGCGCCCTACCTTGAGCACCATCGGCTTCTCGGGTGCGATCCGGCCGTCGCAGTCGACGAACTCGGCCCCCTCGGCGGGAACGAAAGTGTTGCCCTGGATGCGACCGGCCGGGTCGCCCTCGACTAGCAGTTCATGGTCTTCGCGGATGGTTGCCGCCAGCGGCTGTCCATACTCGGAGCTAGCCGTCACGCTCCATTTTTTCTTCGCTTTCAACGACCCGGCAAGGCCCAGAATTGCCCACACCACTCCCGCCACGGCCGCCAACGCCAGCAGCATTAAGCCGAGCGTGACGACGGCCGGCCACCAGGGATACTTCACCCTGAACGAGACCGGGATCGCAGTGGCCACATTCGTCTGGGCATCCGACAGTAGTACCGGGAGCGTCTCCAGGGCATAGACTTTCCCGCTGGTTTTGGCCGCTTCAATACTTGGAGCGTGGTACTGATCGAGGAAGCTATCGCGAAACCGGAAATTCTGTTGGGGAACCTCAATCACCAGCGGCACGCGCAAAGACACTGTCTCCACGGACTTGCCGCCCCAAGCAGCCCGAAACAGCGACTTCAGGTCCTTCTTCAGCCGGACCCGTCCCAAATTGACGTCTACGCGGTACACCTGGGCCGTGTCGCCGCGGGGATCGAGGGCAGCCACCCGGTCGGGCCGTATGGTGATCTCGCGACGCTCCGCGGTCAGCAAGGATTCCGGTGCGAATTCCGGCGTCACACGAACCGGCTGGATGTGGGAATCGACGATCTTAAGGTGTTCGAAGCGCGACCGGAACCGGACCTCCACGGTGACCGAAAGATCCTTTCCTTCGTCGAAGGTTGGCGCCGGCTTGCCCCCGGACAAGCCCTGCACCAACACCTCGACGGTATCCCGGTCGAGCGGCTTCATTCGCAGCGCCTCGACCTGATAGTGGCCCCGCAGCCGGCTCGTAACTGCCCGGACCTGATTCTCGAACGTTTGCCCGGCGGAGGCGGAGAACAGCATTGCGTAAATGGCGATTCCGGAGTGTCCGGGCGGCTGCAGCAGCGGCAAAACCACCACTCGATTGACGGCCTCGCCGCGCAGAATGGCGTAGAATGCGGCGGTGTTTCCAACCTCGGGATCTTGCGGCGTGTCCTGGACGTTGTCGGTGATCATCCATGCGATAGCGCTCTGTCGGGCGATGGCCCCCTCGACCGCGCGGTCGAGAAAGGTATTAGCCCCCAGCCTTCTGTCGTTCATCAAAATATCTAGACCGGCAACGGGCCGCAAGTCGGAGTCGAAGCCGTAGATTTGCACGGGGCCGGTTTCGGCGGCGACCGCCCGTACCTCCTCACCCAGCGCGGCGAACAGCCCGTTGTCGTAGTAAGGCCGCACGCTGCCGGAGTGGTCCATCAGCAGTGCCGTTTGGCAAATACCCGGCGCCACGGCCAGCACGAGAATTCCCACCGACCTGACTAGATGTCCCATACGGCAAACCCCAAACTGCTGTCCTTGGTCTTGAAATAGGCGAGGACCAGACAGGAGCCCGTTCGGAAGAACCCGATGACGTCGATCCTCTCCGCGGGCCCCGGCAAGGGCGCATCCTGGGCCTTGTCTTCGAAGTAGAACCGAATTTTCTCCCCCGCGCCGGCCGTTTTGACAAAGGCGGCAGTAAATGGGCCATCCACGTATTCGGCTCCCATGGGCACCACTTGTTCGAGCTGCCGGATTTGCGCAATAGGTCCGTCGAATACGCCAATGCTGCCCGGCTTTGTCATCACCAGCCGATCCTCGACATCCCGGGAGAACGCCGCCCCCGCTTCGACCGGAATGTTGCGGCTAACGTCCGGGTACCCGATCACGTTTAAGTACAAATACGCGGGCGATTGGTCGGCGATTCCAGGCAGGTAGACATCGCCACGGCCGCGCGGTGCATGCCAGGGAGACGTGCCTGAGGCCAGTTGGAAGCCGCGGGCCTCGCGCGGGTAAACGATCGCCAGCGCCGACCTGAGAAAACGAAGCTCCGCCAGTCCGCCGTCTCCCAACACGAAAAGACTGCCTCGCGAGTAGATGCAAACCCGGCCATCCATCATGAACGGTCCACCAACTGGCCCGGCGCTCACGAAGAAATCGTCTACTCCGGTGGTGGCCAAGTTACGGCGCAACAGATAACAGCCGGAATCGCGTCGCTCCAGAGCGTACACGTGTTCGCCATCGGCCTCGACGGACAAATAGCCGTCGGTCTGCATGTTGGCGAGCAATCGGCCGCCGTCGGAAACTGCGATCCAATCGAAGACGCAGCGATTAGCCAGATCGATCGACCTGACACAGCGCCCATCGGCTGCTATTAGATGCGGGTGCGGAGGGCGCCCTTCCTCAATGGCTAGGGAACGGATGCAGAACGGCGCGCTACCAAACGATTCACCAAGGTTGGCGGCGATCTCGGCCGTCCGCTGCGCGGGGTTGATCCTCCAGACGCGACCCCGGGTCGATACGGACCAGAGATAGCCGCAACAAGGCGCGGGCGCTACCCAGAACTGATCTTCGGCAAGAACCTCACCCGGCAACGCGGCAAGCGCGGCCAGCATGGCGGGACCTTTCGGGAGCGGCGGGCGTTCCGGAAAGCCACACGCCGCTTTGCACCGCCGGCAGAATCTGGCGAAGCCGCGATTGCGCGCGCGGCACTTTGGGCACTCGAACACCGGCTGTCCGCACACAGGGCAGTAGCCCACCCCGGAGGAGATTTTGGCCTCTCCAGCGCAGTCCGGGTATGGACAATCCGTCATTTATCCCGATTTCCTTTCCGCCGCCCTCGGATAGGCCGTCCTGCCGGCTCCGGCGGCGCGATTCAGCGTTTGCTAAAGTTAACGTCCCACGGGTATATATTTTCACACGTTTCTGTTCAAAAGATTACATTTTATTTTGCCGGAGCGATGCCGCCCGCCGTGTCTAGTGGCCGGGCGGTGCCTGGCGTCGGCCGCTTTCCTGGCAACCGCCAGGTTCGGATCCCGTCGCATCAAGATCGTCGTTGGCTTTCCGACGCCCAGCATGCGTGCCAGTAGCCTAAAACTTAAATGCCGCGTGGGCCCGTTTCATTTCATATCGATAGGCCGCTCTTCGGGGGTTACTTGCAACATATTGAAAACGCGGCCACTTCATAGAGGATAATTCGATTCGGACCACGTCGGTGAGTGTATCGAATAATTACGCTCTTTCTGGCTTCCGTCGCGGAATCGCCTGAAGCGGACGTTTTCGCGCCTCGCCGAATGCGATGTCCAACGGAACTCGCTTCGGGCGCCGCGTTTTGCCAGGCAGTGCCTGGGCGCCTTTGCATTACCGTTTGCCAACTCCATGGTGATGCGCAACCGGCCATAACGGTAAGTTGCGTTGGCGTAAAGCCGAACTCGATGCCGACCGCTGGCTCCCCAAAGATTTTGGAATCTGTGAGTTGCCGTTTGAACGGCGTTCATCGAATACTCGGCGTAAAGCCGAACTGCGGTCATGTTGGCGCTGTGGAGAGGTCTGAGACCGGAGAGTGTTCCGTGGCCGCGTCCAGTCTGCCGCGACGGGAGTTCGGCTTTACATTGGCCGACTATTTCGCGAGCATGGTCGGTTCTAAATGAAAGGGAACGGCTCGCTCTTGACCTGGTGACGTTCTGCGGGCTGAAAGACTCGGAGGCTTATGGACTAAAGAACGGAGATTTGTTCCAACCAGGAGCGATTCGAATTGAGCGGTTCTGGTATAGCGGCGAAGTCAATCCAACCAAGACGACCGAAATCCGGGAGGTTGGCGTGGATCCCGAGATTTTCGAAAGGCGCACGGCCTGGATTGCGAGTCTCCCCGAGCGAAGCAATGAGGGCGGGTCTTTCCCAGCGAGCGGATCGTAAAGCCGTTACTGCCGGACAACATTCTACCGCGGTGTATTCACCCGCGCCGGGAGCCGCTGGGACTCTATTGGATCAACTTCGCTGTGCTCGGGCGATCACATTCCACGCTGCACAAGGAAAGAGGTACGGACCCCAAAATATCGCCGATCAGCAGGGCACGGTCTGGGTGTTCACCTGGCGGAGTACGTTGATTCGTCGTTCGCTCGGAAGCAGGAGGCATCGTCCGCCCTTTGGTCAGACTTTAGGGCGCTACCGACGCAGCCGTTTCCAATTGAGACAAATGAGAAAAGAGCTGATTCGGCACGGTATGCAAGCTATTGAAAAGATGGAGCGGGAGACGGGACTCGAACCCACGACGTCTAGCTTGAGAATATGGTATTCGATAAGTCTCCGGCAGGTGCGCATAACTGGCGAGAAACAGGGCGGCCCCCTAACTAGCAGATTCGTCCGCAGCCCACGGACACTCTTTGTGCCCCGAGAAACTGTCGCGCCAAACCATCACCGCAGCAGCGGAGCCAGCTCCGGCAAAGGCACCGCGCCCTCCTTCAGTGCCCCATCGTGAAAATCCGCTAGCTTGAACGCGCCACCTTTGGCCTGCCGGTATTTCTCCCGCACCGCCAGCCAGCCCCGCCATCCCACGAAGTAAGCCGGCAACTGCGCCGCGGATAGCTTGGCGCGTTGCAGTTTCGCGGTAGCTTCCTCTGCCTCCTGAAACGTCTCTTTCTGCATCAGGTCCAGCGCCTCTTCGTCCGTCATATTCAGCATTTGCATGCGGATATCCAGGATGGCGTTGCCGATCACGCGCAATTCTTCCTTCTGAAACGTGAGCCGCAGTTCCGGCGAGTGGTTCAGGAATCCTTCGTCCAGCATGGTTTGCGTGGCGTATTCCGCCCAGCCTTCAATGTACGGCGTGTTACCGTACAAGGCGCGCAGCAGTCGGCGCGTAGCCGGTTGGATATCGTTGGCGTACTCGAACTGCACGTAATGCCCCGGAATAGCTTCGTGCAGGGTCAACAGCTTCAGCTTATAGAAATTGTACTCGCGCAGTTTCGATTCGACGCGCTGCCGGTCCCACTCCGCCGGGATCGGGGTGATCCAATAGAATGCGCCCAGCCGCGGCTCCAGCGCGGGCGCCGGGTTGAAGCCGCCCACGGCGTAGATTCCGCGCATGAATTCCGGCGTCGGAATCACTTGCAGGTTGGCATGCGGCGGCAACGTGAGCAGGTGCTTCTGCGCGACAAACTGGCGGGCTTCGTCCAGGTCCCGCCGGGCATCGTCCACAAATGCCGCGGGCGTCGAGTGGCGCACGGCGATGCGATCCAGTACTTCCGAGATCACCTGGTTTTCGCGCGCCGGGCCAGCCAGGTCCGCATGGTCCGGATGGTTCGGAAAATACTGGCGGTGCAGCGGCAGAGCCAGCGCCAGCATACGGGCGCGCACCTCCTGCAGGCTGCGCGCGGCCGACTCCAGTACGTCGGAGGGGTCGGCGCCGGCGGACAGCGCAAAACGGAACTTGCGCGTGTACCTGTCCCGTCCCAACCGCCAGTCATAGTCGCTGCGCAGAGCCAGGCTGCCATGCAGGAAATCTTGAAATGCGCTCAAGGCGTCCAGGGCGGGGCGCGCCGCACGGTCGAATTCCGCGCGCTGATCCGCGGGTACCGAGGCGCGGATGGTCTTGTCGATCAGCGCGATATTGCCTTCGTTTTCCGCGGCCGCCACGTCGGTCCACACAGCCGGCGACGAAATCAGATTCGTGCGCGCCTGATCCAGCAGCAGGGGCAGCTTTTGCAGCCGCGCGATGATGTGCCGGATGCGTACCGGCAGCGGCGCGTACTCCAGGCTCAGAGGCGTGAACAGCGCATTGCCCGCCATTTCCACGTATACGGTCGGGTTATGCAGATAGCTCTGCGTTTCCTCCAGATCCAGCAGGGCCAAAGCCGCCTGATCCTGCATGATGTGCAGATCCGCGCGCGACTCGGCGGACAGCGCATCGGATCTTATGCTTTGCAGGCGCTCGCGAAACTCCCGGTAATATTCCCGCTGATGGCCCAGACCAGCCGGACTGGTGTCGTCCAACTGGTCGTCCAAATCTTGGCCGTGATATCGATGCAGGCCGGCCGCTGAGGCTGCAATCGGTGAGAAGGATAACGTGGTGTACACGAACTCCTCGGCGAGCTTGGAAAAATCTCGCTCGGGCGTTGCGCATCCGGTTGTAATAAGGGTACACACTGCCAGAACAACGATCGCCCCAAAATGGCGCATCACTAGATCTTACAGCTTTTTGTGTGGCAAACCCGCTGGTCTACGCGGCTCAGCCGGCTTCGGTGCCCCGATGCCCCTTGCGCGTCGGGGCTGCCGCTGGCAACCGGCGATTCTCGTACTGTAACTCCCGCATCTCGCGCATCACTTGCGCCGCACCCGCATTTGCCCGTCCCAGGATGACCCGCTCGCCGATGGCGCAGGTCCAAAGGATAGCCACCAGGATCGCGATGGACGTTAGGCCCTGTCCTGTAATTTTCGCGACGGATACACGGCGACTCCTTCGGACCTGCATACGGGTACCTAAGCAAACGGGCTTCCATTAGCTAACATCTTTATGGTCATATGCTTTCCTCCACATGGTGTCGACCCGTCGATACAGGCGGGCAAAACCTGCACGGCCACAGCAGGGCAGGCTCGCAGCCTGATCGAAAACAAAGCTATAATCGTACACGGACGGACATTTCAGCATGGCAACCATTTCAAATCCGATTTCCACAGCTCCGCGTGTGCCCTGGTACGTCTGGTGCGCTGTTTTAGGCGTCACTTCCGCCATGATCGGCGGCCAGTGGGACATCTCCTGGCACCGCTCCATCGGGCGCGACACGTTCTGGACGGCCGCCCACATCGCCATCTACCTATGCGGCGTGCTGGCGGGCCTCGCCTGCGGCTACCTGATCCTGGCCACCACTTTCGGCAACCTTTCCCAACTGCGCGGTACTTCCGTGAGAATGTGGGGATTCGAAGCGCCTTTGGGCGCATTTATCGCGGCTTGGGGCGGCGTGGCGATGCTCGCCTCCGCGCCCTTTGACGACTGGTGGCACAGCGCCTACGGTCTGGATGTGAAGATCCTCAGTCCCCCGCACGTGCTCTTGATCCTCGGCAACCTGGCGGTCAACACTGGTACCCTGATTCTGATCCTGGGCATGATGAACCGCGCCCGCGCCAGCTTCCGCAACAAGCTCGAGTGGCTATTCCTGTACATCGGCGGCGTGGTGCTGGTCGGGTTGATGCTGATGATTATGGAATTCTCGTGGCACTCTCTCATGCACAATGGCATATACTATCGCGTCGTGTGCATGGTCGTGCCGCTGGTGCTGGCCGGAGTCGCGCGGGCTTCTGAAAAGCGCTGGGCTGCCACCACCGTGGCCGCCGTCTATTGGCTGTTCTGGGCGGGTATGGGTTGGATTCTGCCGCTGTTTCCGGCCGAACCCAAATTGGGCCCCGTGTATCACCAGGTGACGCAATTCGTCCCGCCGGAATTTCCCATGCTGCTCTTCATTCCCGCCCTGGCGCTGGATCTTCTGTGGGGCCGCACGCGCGGTTGGAACCTCTGGAAGAAATCCGTGGCTTCCGGCTTCGTGTTCCTGGCCGTGCTGATCGCGGTGCAGTGGCCCTTCTCCAGTTTCTTGCAATTGCCGGCCGCCCGGAACTGGCTGTTCCACACCAATATCTTCGATTACAACGCGCGCCGCGCCTGGATGCACTATACATTCACCAAGCCGGACGCACCGATGGACTTCTTGCTGGAGATGTGTCTGGCAGCCGCGGCCGCCATCGTGACCGTCCGGCTGGGATTCGCTTGGGGCGATTGGATGCGGCGGGTGCGCCGGTAACTCGATGCGCCAATTGTCAGGTGTCTTCTTGCTGGCCGCCGCCAGCGCTTTCGCCCACGTGGGCAGCCCGGACGTTTTCTACGATGGCCAGGCCGGTCCGTACCGGCTGTTAGTCACCATTCGCACGCCTTCCGTCATTCCGGGAGTGGCGGAAATCGAAGTGCGCAGTGCCGCCAATGATGTGCAGACCGTACACATCGTTCCCACGCCGCTTCTCTCTGAGAAGTCGCGCAGCAGCGGCGAGGCTACCTTCGCCCCTGTGCCCGACTTGGCGCAGCGTTCCAAAGACGATCCGCAATTCTTCACCGGATCGCTCTGGATGATGACATCCGGTTCCTGGCAGGTGCACGTCACGGCAGAGGGACCCCAAGGCAAGGGTGAGCTTTCCGTGCCCGTTCCAGCTCTATCTTCCAGCACCAAGAAAATGCAAGGACCCATCGGCCTGGTCCTGGCGGCCCTGGGGTTGCTGTTGTTGGTGGGCGCGGTCAGCATCGTAGGCGCGGGCGTACGCGAAGGGCAATTGGAGCCTGGCTTGGCGCCCGATCCCGCTCGCGTGCGGCGGGCTCGCTGGGTCATGGCCGCCACCGCGCTCTTCGTGCTTACCCTGGCAGCCTTGGGCGGACTGTGGTGGAAGAGCGAAGCCGGCGACTACGATAAACATATCTACAAGCCACTCCTGATGTCCGCTACGCTGGAGAATGGCGGCCGCCTCATGCTCCACCTGACCGACCCTGGCTGGGCGCGCTGGCGCAAAATCGACGATCTGGTTCCCGATCATAATCACCTGATGCACCTGTACGTAATCAGCCTGCCGGACATGGACAGAGTGTGGCACTTGCATCCGGATCGTGTGGATGCCGGTGTATTCTCCAAGGATCTGCCGCCCATGCCGGCCGGGCGTTACGCGCTGTATGGCGACATCGTCCACGCCGATGGCTTGCCCGAAACCCTAGTGACCGAAATTACACTGCCGGACGTGCCCGGCAAACCGCTCGAGGGAGACGACGCCACCGGCGCTGGCCCCCCCATCTCCAAGGCGGACCCCAACCGCACCATCGCCCAGTTGGCGGATGGCTCGCGCATGATCTGGGAGCGGGAACCCGGACCGCTGCACGCCCGCCGCGCCATGTTCTTCCGCTTCCAACTGGAAGATGCGGATGGTAAGCCCGCGCACGACATGGAACTCTATATGGGCATGCCCGGGCACGCCGCGTTCGTGCGTTCGGACCGCAGTGTGTTTGCGCACGTGCATCCGTCGGGGTCCGTGCCCATGGCCGCGCTCGGCCTTACCCAGAACGCCGGCGACGGCCGCACTGCAATGGCCGGAATGGCGGGCATGGCTGGTATGGACCACTCCGGCATGATGCAGTCGCTGCCGCCTGAAGTCTCCTTCCCCTACGGCTTCCCCAAGCCGGGAGACTATCGCATCTATGTGCAGGCCAAGCGCGCCGGAAGAGTGGAAACCGGCATTTTCGACGCCCACGTGGAGAACTAACCGTGCGGCCGCTAAAGGACCAGGCAGTCCTGATCACCGGGGCGGGCCGTGGTATCGGCAAGCGGCTGGCCATCGGTTTTGCGGCCGAAGGCGCGCGTGTGGGATTGCTGGCCCGCAGCCAGGCCGAGCTGGATCTGGCGAAACTCGAAATCGAGCACGCTGGAGGCATGGCGTTGCGCATCCGGGCCGACGTCCGCGACTACGAGCAAATGAGTGCGGCCGTCGAGCGCATGCGCACGGTTTTCGGCGGCGTCCACGTCTTGATCGCGGCGGCGGCCGTGCAAGGACCCATCGGCCCGCTGGTGGATTTGAAGCCGCGTGCCTGGGCCGAAACCGTCGAAACCAACCTGATGGGTACTATGCACGCATGCCGGGCAGTATTGCCGCAGATGATCGAAAGGCGCAGGGGTAAGATCGTTGTGATCGGCGGCGGCGGCGCAGCTTCGGCCCGCCCGCGCTTCTCGGCCTATGCGGCTTCCAAGGCAGCCGTCGTCCGCTTCGTGGAAACCCTCGCCGAGGAGGTGCGCGACTTCAATGTGCAGGTGAACTGCATGGCGCCCGGCGGCACCTACACGCACATGACGGACGAGATCCTGCACTCCGGCGAGCGTGCCGGAGGCAAGGAAATCGAGGAAGCCGAGGAAGTGCGGCTCACCGGCGGCACGCATCCCGATAAACAGATTCATCTGGCTCTGTTCCTGGCTTCGGAGCGCTCCAACCATATCAGCGGCAAACTGATTCACGTGAACGACGACTGGAAGCGGCTCGAGCGTGAGAACATGAATCCCGAAGCCTACACCCTTCGCCGTCTCTCGAAGGTGTAGGACAGGCTTCCAGGCCTGGTGTGTCGAGTAGTGATGTGCATTCAGGGAGTGCGAGTCCCCTATGGACCGAAATGACCGGAACCATCCGTCTAAGCAAGGGTGTCCGCCGCGAGGCGGGATCTGAAGAAAGCCCATGACGAAATCTCGGAGTCGACGTACAGCAAGCGGATACAAGGCCAGTGCGGTGCGGGTAACCCGGCCAGGGACGGGGATGCCCTATGGTCATTCGGAGCGCCATGCGGGTAAATCCGACGGGTCCGGGAGAAGAAGGCACGTCTTACCTCGAGAGATCTCCGGCTCTGTCCAGAGCACCGGACTACCGCACGGAAAACCGGGCGGGAGGGAGTCGGAGAAGTCAGCAGAGGCCATAGTAGCCCCACCGGGCGAAGGGCCGAATCTTCCAATGCAAGGAGCAGGCGGTCGATTTCGATGAACGCGGAGCCACAGAGGGGCAGCATAGCCCAGGGCGACAGCGGCACGGGCGGAACCCGCGCCGCGGCGCACCGACAGCGGCAAACGTTCGCGGTACTGGACCCGCAGCGAGCCTTGACGGATCAGTTGATGGAGCAGGTATGCGACCCTAAGAATCTCGTTCGGGCGTACCGTCGGGTACGCGCTAATAAGGGAAAGCCGGGCGTGGACGGGATGACCGTGCACGAACTGGCCGACTGGCTTCGGCAAAACCACGTGGCGCTGACGGCTTCCTTGCTAGATGGGACTTACCGGCCCCAGCCTGTGCGGGGAGTGCAGATTCCGAAGCCGGGAGGAGGGCAGCGCCAGCTGGGTATTCCGGTGGCTGTGGACCGCCTGGTACAACAGGCGATCCTACAGGTGCTGAACCCCATCCTGGACCCCACCTTTTCCAACTCCAGCTACGGATTTCGGCCTGGACGAGACGCCCACATGGCGCTAGAACAGGCCCGCAAATACGTAGCCCAGGAGGGGCGCGGGATTGTCGTGGACCTCGACTTGGAGAAATTCTTCGATCGAGTCAATCACGATATCCTGATATCTCGCGTCGCGCGAAGGATCGGCGACAAACGCCTCCTTCGCATCATCCGGCGCTTCTTGCAGGCCGGCATGATGCAGGATGGGGTGTGCGTAGCCCGCGACGAGGGAACCCCACAGGGTGGTCCACTCTCCCCCTTGCTAGCCAACCTTCTGTTGGACGACCTCGACCAGGAATTGGAACGTCGCGGACATTACTTCTGCCGCTACGCCGACGACTGTAACATCTACGTACGGTCGGTGGCGGCGGGGCATCGAGTCATGGCTTCGACGGTACGGTTTCTGGAAGAGAAGCTCCGGCTGCGCGTCAACCGCGAAAAGAGTGCCGTCGCTCCGGTCGGGGAACGCAAGTTCCTGGGCCATCGGCTTCTCTTGAACGGAAAATTGGGGATCTCCACCAAGAGTATCCAGCGCGCGAAGGAGAAAATCCGGCAGATCGCCCGGCGGAACCGAGGCGTCAGCCTGGCGCGTGTGATCGTCGAACTCAACCTGTTTCTGGCGGGATGGATTACCTACTACCGCTATGCGGCCTGTCGGTTTGAACTCCAATGTCTGGACGAGTGGATTCGGCGAAAACTGCGCTGCTATCGTCTCAAGCAACGTAAGCGCGGCAGTTCCGTGTCCGGCTTCCTCCGGCGTCTGGGGGTGTCCGCGCTTCAGGCCAGCCGACTCGCCGGTTCGGGCAAAGGGCTCTGGCGTTTGGCTCTCACCCGACAGCTGAATACGGCCATGTCTGTCGAATGGTTTCTCAGCAGGGGCTCGTTTCCCTCGTCGTCAAATATGACTCGTTACGGCGACTTCCTCTTATTGAGCGGCGATTGCTTGAACTCGCTCTCTCCGAGTGCCAACTTATCCTGCGGCTCCGGCGCGGATGCCTTCTGTGCTACCCCGGTCCCCAGCATGACGCCGTACGCGATCAACAGTGCGGCGATCGCTGTGGTCCATACGATGGTCGTTCCTTTGCGTATGACTTACTCGGCGCGCGCTAGAACTTGACCATAAGGTCGATGTCGAGAAGCCATTCCCTTTTCCGCAGATCCGGGGACCACAGGCCACCCTGTGTGGCGCAGCCGGCCGCGGTTACCGACGGGCTGCCGTTCATGCAGGCATATTCGGTTGGATAACCGTTGTTGGTGCCTGGGAATAACCCACCCGATGCAGGCGGCGTAATACCGCCCGAACCGGACCAATAGGGCACATTCGCGTGGCGGAAATCGCCCTCGAAGCGGAATGTGAGCCACTGCTTGGGCATGTAATCGAAAGTGCCTGAACAATCCCATGCCTTAAACGGATCTCCTGGATTCTCCGTGAAATAGGGTGAGTTGATCGCCGCGGAGGCGGCCGTCTCACCATTAATAGGAGGGAGCAGCACCAGATAGCGCCCAGGATTGTTGATCACGCCACCGCCGAGTGTGAATCCGAAGAGGTCTTTGTCGAACCAATAGCGGTCGTAGATCATGAAGCCGACAAAGCTCTGTTTGGGATTGCCATGGCTATCGTTGTGGCAGCTCACGCCGCCGCCGAATTCACATCCTAAATCGCCGGTGAATGACAACGCCATTTTGTCGAGCGTCTTCCCCGGTTTGTCGTAGTACTTGATCTCGATACTGTTATCGGTGTGGATGCGGCCGCGGTTCGGGATGTACAGGTCGTCATGGCCCAGACCGTAGTTATTGGAAAGGATGTTCATCCAGGGAAACGGAGTCCATTTGATCTGGCCGCCGAGACCCTTTCTGGAGTTTGCCGAGGCGTAGGACTGCCATCCATTGATGATCCACGGTTCGATCTTTAGGTGGTGCGTCGGGAACGTCTGTATGCGTATTCCCTGGAAGAACCAGGGTGTATTGGAGGACACGTACGAAGGCTGGTAGGCCCAGTTATCGAAGTTGTAATAGCTGAACAGGCCGACATAGGACATGAAGATCCCCGCGTCGATATTAATTCCGTGCATCACGTTCAAGTGGTACCCGCCGTATGCTTCGGATAGATAGCGATCCGCATCGGCGAGATCCCACTGGCCTTTTGCGTAGCTGGGATCGTTTCGGATGGTGGCCGTGGAATAGGCGCCGAACTGGGTCATGAACCTGGCGCGAACATTGTCCCAATGAAAATCGCCGCCGAGCCCGAGCTGCTCCAACTGAATTTCGTTTGACCGGAACAATTCGCTCGACCCGCCCATGGAGTCGTCCGACGGCCTGTTGAAGTCGAAAGTATAAGTAATGTCGGCGCGGATTTCGGGGGTAAAGAATTTTGAATCGAAGGCTACGTCCTTGTTACGCGGGTTGCCGTTTAGCCATGTCCAGTCATAGTCCGCGAACGGCGTCACGTTGTCGACCGCGGGAGCGGCAGGGGGCGCCTGCGGGGTAGCTGGCGTATCCTGTGCTGGGGAGGCTGCGGGGCCGGGCGTGGTCACGGGCGCCCCGGTGTTCTCCGATGCGGGTCCGGCAGGCGGAATACCGGCAATCAGAGGCGGCGCGGGTGGCGCGGGCCGGGTCGCCAGAGATCCTAGAGAGGGGGTGCCCAAGGAAGCGTATAGGGGCAATTCCTGCGCAGTCTGTTTAGTGGCTGGCGCAGCCGCTTGGGACTTGACTTGGTTCAACTCCGCTTCGAGTTGCTCAATGCGCTTTTGCATCGCCTCCAGGCGCTCGATGCGTTCTTGCATAGCCTCCAGCGTCTTCGTTTGCGCCTCCGCCGGGGCAGCTACTGGCTGAACAGGCGCGGTGGCAGCGACCATCGCTCTGGCCGAAAGGGCTAGCGCCACAGAGGCGCTCTCGTGCGCTTTCAACTGGAGCGCCGCGGACGAAGTCAGAAATCCTTCTTTGCTTGCGATCAACGTGTAGCGGCCCGGTTTGAGATTCGCCGCCACAAATGCCCCATCCGGTCCGCTGACAACGCTCTGATCGCTGTTGTCGGTCTGGTTGTGGATTAACACCTGGGCCTCGGGCAGGGGTGCGCCATCCGGCCTCAGCGTGACGCCGCGAACGACGCTGGCGCCTACTTGAGCGTAAGCGGCAATCGTAGTCCATGCGAGACACATCGGCAGCGCCAGGGTCACTATTAGTTTGGTAGTCGTATTGGTTGACGGCATTTGTCTTATCTCAAGAAGGATCGGTCTTACAAGCCGAGCCACAAGTAGCCCGGAGATACCACTCGCGATGATATTGGGCCGCGAACAGGGCGGTACTTCGTCTTAGCCCGGAAACATGGCCTTCCGTAGAGGCCAGTATTGCAAAGCGATGACGTTGAAGGCATAAGCAAGATATAAATACCCGATAGAGACTCCTTATCGCGGCAATTAGATCTTTGGATGGTTTATGTAGGACCAAACAGCCACCACCTTAGCGCGGTGGTTCTAAGGAATGTGTGAGAAACCCGTAAGGGTTATATTAGTTCGGCGAGTCTTCCGCGTCTGCCGTCCAGACGCCTTCGAAGTCAACGTAGCAGCACACCACCGAAACCCCCGGCAAGGCTTGCCGCAGGCACGCCGCCGCGCGCTGCAACTCGTTCGCGTGATGACGCGCCTCGGCTTGCGCGTCGCCGCTGAAAGCCTTCAGTCCTCCGTAGGCTCCGCAGTCGGAATGCACCATCAGGGCCACGCGATCGGTGCCGTGCAGGCGGATGGACCTGCGAATCTGCTCCAGTACGAACTCGCGCTCGGATTCCGGGTCCGGAGTGGCCAGGCACTTGGCCCCACCCGCCACGCGAATTGCATCGGCATGCAATATGCCCATGCGCTTGAGCAGCTTGTGAAACACCAGCTCAAAGCGGTGGTCGAAACACCAGACCACTGCCGCGTCGCAATGATAATGCTCCCGCGGCGAGTCGAAATGTAAAACTTTTCGCATGTTCGCCCCGTCATTTAGCATAGCGAATATTGAATGACCGTCGGACACATCGTCGATCTCAGCCAACCTGTGGACGCTGGCACGCCCGTCTTCCCGGGCGACGGCCCGGTGCGCGTCACCCTTTCCGGCGAATCTTCAGTGAACGTGAGCCGCATCGATTTCAGCGTACACACAGGCACCCATATGGACGCGCCCTATCACTTCTTCAACGGCGCGGAAACCATCGACCAAGTAGCGCTGAATCGGTGCGTGGGACCCGCCCGGATCATTGATCTGCGGGATTTGCGCGATCTGCGGAACGTCGGTCCCGAACGGGAGATCCGCCGCGAACATATCGAAAGGCGTCGCGCGACGACCCTCCGCGCGCATGCAGCCATCCTGCAAACGGGCTGGTCAAGACAGTGGGGCACACCGGGCTACTTCAGCGATCATCCGTGTCTGGCTGGCGATGCCGCACAGTTTCTGGTGGACTGCGGCGTGCAACTCGTGGGGGTGGACATGCCATCCGTCGATTGCGCGCCATATCCCGCGCACCGGATTCTGCTGCGCGCCGGCGTGCCAATCGTGGAGAACCTGACAAACCTCGAGGGCATCGGCGCCGGCCCGTTTCAACTGGTTGTACTGCCGCTCAAATTGACCGGGCGCGATGGGTCGCCCGTGCGCGCCGTGGCGATTTTATAGTGGAGCGGACGCCACGGTTCCGCGCGGTCCCCTGGCCGCGCCGCTTCATTCGCAAATCAGATTGATTTGGCCGATCCCGCCGTTGACATTCACGTGTATGGTGGCGTCCGCCTGTCCTGCTGGCTCGTTCACCCACCGGTCGCCACGCTTCGAAAGACCGCGCGCCGAGATTTCCCCGATCCCGCCGTGCGCTTCGATATCCAACCGCGCGCGCCGCGGCAGCCGAATGGTGGCTTCGCCCACTCCGCCGCGCACCCGCACATCCATGTCGCCGCGCGGATGGCCGGTCAAGTCCACTTTCATCTCACCTGCGCCCACTTCGACGTCTAGATTGTGCAGCGACGTATTGCCTAATTCGAGGCGCCCCTCTCCAGCGCCCATCTTGACACTGATGTCCATGGGGACGTCCTCGTTCAACCGTAGCTCCCACTGATTCTTGTCGTTGTTCCCAATGGTGTGGTGGCTGGGTTGCCGCACGTTGAGCGTGCCGCGAGAACCGTTGACGTCGTATTGCACCTCCGGCTTGCCGTCGCGTGCGCGATAGCGGAAGTCGGCATCCATAAGCTGCGCCGCGCCGCCGCGCATGACCAGCTCTCCTGCGCCAATCTCGATCTGCACCTGGACTGATTTGGCGCCTTTCAAATCGACAGTTCGGGAGTCGCGCTCGACACTTCCCGAACCGTCGGTGCTCACGTAGCAAGCCGGTGTCAGCAGCGCCAGCATGACGCCTGCTCCCAGCAACGCGCTGGCTCGGAAGCCGGATTGGAATTTGGCTCGGTTCACAGATGTCCTCCACCCGTTAGCATACGCGAATTAGAGGCCCTGAGTTCCTCCGTTCGGCAGATTCGTCAGTATGGTGATCTAAGACCGGGTGGCCTGGACCATAGTCAAGACTGTGGTTTTCATGATCGTGGCGCCGGGTACGGTGGCGTTTACGTCCCCTCCGGTTGCGCGGATTTGCGGAGGCGGGACACACCGCGAATCGTACGCAGAGTACTGCCGGAACGTTCCGCGCTGGATTCCTAAACGCGCCGCAAGACACGCGCCGGTAGAGTAACGATCGCCCACACCAACTCCAGCGCGCCCCCGACCGCTATACCGACGATTCGGAAAGGCAGCAACAGCAGCCAGACGAGCGGGTACAAGATCAGCGCCACCAGCGCCAGCGGCCAACAGAAGAACAGCACCACGCACCACAGCAGAAACGTCAGCACAGCACTTCCACGCGGAGTGCGGCTTCCGCGTCCTCCACATTCTGGAACAGCGGGACGATTTCATCGATGCGAGTCATCTGCAAGACTTCGCGGACCCGCCGCTTGGCAGCCGACAGAAATAATTGTCCACCCCGGCTTACGAGCGATTTGTGGAGTTCCACGACAAACGCCAAGCCAGTCGAATCAAGATAGGGAACGGCGCTCAAATCGAGAACAGCCTTGGAGATCCCGATTTCTTGCAGGAAATTCCGCGCGGACAAAAGCTCTGCGTCGGAGCCGGTTAAGAACCGGCCCTGCAGGCGCAGGATGCAAACGCCGTCAATGATTTTGGACTCAAAGCGCATACATACTCCGGCAACTCACCCTCTGCTTAATAGTGCGTTGAACCGATCAAAACGTTTCAAATTATAAGACGATTGGACGGGGCAAAAGGTTCACAAACTTCGCGTCCCGCTGTGGCAGAATGGTAGCCACATGTCCGAAACGGCAGACGTGGCGATTATCGGCGGCGGCATCGTGGGATCGAGCATCGCCTGGCATCTGGCGCATGCGGGATGCCGCAACGTATTGGTGATCGAACGCGAAAGCCAACAAGGCCTGGGTTCCACAGGCAAGAGCATGGGTGGCGTGCGCGCGCAATTCGCCACTACGGTCAACATTCGCATGTCGCTGTACTCGATTCCGATCTTCGCCGCATTTGAAGAAATCACCGGCCGGCCCTCGGAGTACAAGTCCCACGGATATATGTTCGTGGCGACTGCGCCGCAACATTTCGAATATCTGAGCCGCAACTTCGAACGCCAGGTGGCTCTAGGGTTGCAAGGCGTGGAGATGCTCAGCCGCGAGGAGGTCGTCCACAGGGTGCCGCAATTGCGCTCCGACGACATCCTGGGCGGCAGTTTCTGCGCCACGGACGGGTTTGTAGATCCTTACAGCGTCATGAAAGGCTTTATGGCCGCCGCCGAAGAACAAGGCGTCCGGCTATGGCGCAATGTCGAAGTCACCGGCATCGATGTGGATGCGCATGGCGTCGCGGGGTTGCGCACCACCAACGGCAACGTGGCGGCGCGCACCGTGGTGAACGCGGCCGGACCCTGGGCCGCGTCGGTCGCGCACATGGCGGGCGTGGATCTTCCCATAGTGCCGTTGCGCCGCATGCTGGTGCCGACTGAACCTTTCCCCGGCTTGCCCGACCGTCTGCCGATGGTGATCGATATGTCCACCGGCTTCCATTTCCGGCCCGAAGGTCTGGGCCTGCTGATGGCCTGGAACGATCCGGAAGAGACACCCGGATTCAAGACCGCCTTCGACCCCGCATTCATCGAGAAGATTCTGACGCACGCCGTCGGCCGTGTACCTTGTTTCGAGGATCTGCAGGTGAATCCGCATCGGGCCTGGGCGGGCTTGTATGCGGTGACGCCGGACCGTCATGCCATCATCGGTCCCGCTCCGAATTTGCCGGGACTCTTCTTTGCCAATGGCTTCAGCGGCCACGGCGTGATGCATTCGCCCGCCACGGGCCGCATCACCGCCGATCTGATTCTGCACGGGGCGAGCAGTTTGCTCGACGCGGGCGACCTGGGGCTGGAGCGCTTTGCGGAGGGCCGCATGCTGGAAGAGACCGCCATATTGTGACCGTTCGGCGCTTGCCGCATCGAATGATTGAGTGTGTTCGCGGTGCGGTACGAGCTTCGATCAATTCGGGGCCTCCGGCCTCGGCCATGGTGACAGGTGGTTTCAAGAGGCGGTTTTTGTGGTAGGTGCGGCCGGTACGACGGAGTCTGGGGCTTGGGTTGGGGCCCGGTTTGGTATGGTCAGGTTGGTACGGGCCGGATATTAGTACGGCCCTAACGCCGGTCAGGTGAGTGAAGGCTTCGTGGACCCAATAGAGAAGCCAAGAAATTCCCGCTTCGGCCGGGCGGCCACGACGTGGAATTGCGCGACCTCAACGGCCGCATGCTGTTCCGTGAGCGCGTGCAAGTGATCCCCGGCAGGACCACGGAGGTGCACGCCAACCCCGCAGGGTAATCATCAATCGGCCATGCCGTGAGATAATTGCTCCTGGCATGGCCGACACCCTACCGCTTACCGATTTCTATTGCCCCACTTGCGCCACGGCTGTCCCCGACCCGTTGGTTTGCGGCGACTGCCACGCCGTGATTTGCAGACGATGCGGCACTGTCCTCGAACAGATCGACGAATTGGGAATCGGCTGAAGTTCTCCCGCCACCATCTACGGTGCATGAGAAGGGTTCTCGCCCGGAGATGAGTCGACTATATTTTTGCCCTTCTTTGGAAACCCGGTGTCGTCCACGATCCAGGCCACCACTGGACCTTGTTTCTGCATGGTGGGCAACACACGGTTGCGCATTTCGTCGAGCAGTGTTTCGTCGCTCCATGGCGCCTTCGCCACCAGATGATGTAGGGACTGGCGCTTCACTCGGGTGTTCTCAGGATCCAGGCGGCCCGCCATCGGCTCAATGCTCTTGCGCGCACCGGGTAACAGCAATCCCTTGCAATAGTTCTTCAAAGGGGTATGCCGGTCTTGGTGCCCCGCGGCTGTCGCCAGGCCCTCTATATACGCCGCGAAGCGTTTCTCTTGTGGGCCTGGCGCGGATAGGCGTGATCCTACAAAACAATTCTACACCAAAATGTTTTGTTTATGATCCAATAGCACTAGTCTAGAAAACGCTCGTCCCGCGCATCGCCCCGCTCGGACGCACCCCAAACATCCCCAAAATAGAGACTGTCACATCCCGCAACGAAGGCCGCTCCGCCCGCAGCCTGCGATTGCTCAACAGCACACCCGGCACATCCTCCGCGTTGATGCAATGGTCGCCGATCCAGACGTCCGTATTGTCTTCCAGAATGGCCCGCGGCGCCGCCCCCAACGCGGTCTCCCACGATCCCCGATACCCGCGCGCATAGCCCACGATCATGTCCGGACCCATCGCCGCTCCGGTCGCCGGAGCCGTTTCCACCACCTGTCGTCCATTCACCGGATCGCGAAAGCCCGTCAGCTCGCGCGCCAGTCTGCGCATGGCCGCCCCGGTCTCCGGCCCCGGCCGCAGAATGCCGCTCTTCTCCCGCCCGGCAATGTTCAGATACAAACCGTTCAGCCCCAGCGCGTAGGCCCGCGTCTTGGTCCAATCCACGTCCGCGAAGCCTTCATCGCCCCCCCGCGGAGGCCGATGCAGCGCCAGAAACCCTTTCTCCCACAGCCACGTATTCAGATTCACGCTACGGTCGAACGAATTGAAGCCATGGTCCGACATCACCACAATGTCGGCCCGCGGAAATCGCCGCCTAACCTCGCCAATCGCGCTGTCCACGGCGCGATAAATCTCCAGCAGCTCCGGCTCGTGCTTGCCCCACAGCATATGCGATCCCTGGTCGATCGACGAGAAGTAGAAGAACAGCAGCCCCTCTTGAAAGTGGTCGAGCGAATAGCGCAGCAGCTTCATTTCGTCGTCAAGCACCAGGCTGCTCTGCCGCAGAAACTCCGCCAGGTTCAGCACGCCCTGGCGATAGGCCGACGTATCTTCTGCGATGCCTTGCGTGTAGAATGGGCCGATCGCCTCCGCAATCGCGCGGCTGAACGACGCAGGCGCGGAGATCGGCAACTCCGGTGCGCGCGGATCGATGTCGACCGGCGTCACATAGAGCTCCAGCCGCGGGTGAAACCGCTTGGCATAGACGCGGAACATGCCGCGCGCACTTGCCAGCCAGCCCAACAGCGGGAAATCCGCGCGCAGCCATGCCGACCATTCGCCCTGCTGCACAATGGCCTCAACGCCACCAATCGTGAGCCGCGCGGCGTTGCGCTCGGGATCGGCCTCCACGACCAGATCCTCCGTGGCAAATCGCCGATCCTTGCGCAACGGGTTGGGTGGTCCTTCCACCGGCAGCACGTAGCGGCCATGCTCCGCTTGCACTTGGACGATCCGCCCGCCGGGCACATCCCGCGCGGCTTCCTCCGGATCGTCGGTATAAGACGTGAAGGTGCCTTCGGTGCCGCGCAAGTCCGGCACGCCCATTCCCGCGATTGCCTCGCCCGCCCGTTCCGGCGGAAAATTAGTGGGCATGTGCATGATGGTCACAGGGATGCGGCGCTCCCACAACATGCGCCAGAACGGCTGGCCTTTCCGCAATGTCTCCACGCGCGCCGAAGACAGCGGCAACACGTACGGGCCAAGCGGGATCTTGAAGCGCGGCTCGACGATCCGGCTCATCGACGAGAACGGCTGCATCGTCCGCGGATCGCGATGCACGAAGTCGAAGATGCCGTGTTGCGCCGGTTCGAGGCCGGTGATGAACGTGGACCAGGCCACTGGGCTCTGCGGAGGCGTGGTGGTGGCCAATCGCCGGAAGCCACCCTGATCGCGCAGGCGGGCGACGTTGGGCAAGTCGCTCCAATGCCGCTCCAGGAAACCCGGATCCATGCCATCGACGCCCAGCACGATTACCTGCCGGCCGTGCGCCTGCGAGCCATGGCACCCTGCCAGGGCAGCCGCGGCGAGCAGCAGCGGCAAAATCTGATCGTGCCTCCACGGCATAGAGCCGCATGGCGATCTCTTACGGCAGGAATGGATCGCGCACCTCGAAGAAGTCAAACTTTCGGAAATCGCGGTCACCGGTGTAAAGGGTGCGCACGCCATGCTGAAACAGGATAGCGGCGAGTTGCGCGTCCGGCACCAGGTTCCCACGAATTACCTGATCAGCAGAGACACGCTGGTAAGCGTCCAGGAAGCCGTCCTGTTCCGCGACGGTTCTTACGTGCGGGAGCGCCAGCAGCGCCGTAACGTTCGCTAAGGCCTCATCGGGCGCCAGGGGCGAGTCGAAAATGCGGGGATGTGTGGCGATACGAATGTAGGACATCAGAATCGGCCAAGGCAGGCATAGGATTTCCGGGCCCGTCGCACAGTGCGCCAAGAAGCGGTTAGCCGCATGATACCGGTCGCTAGACCGGTCCGACGCGTAGAGCAGGACATTCACGTCGAGGGAGTAGCTCATCGCCGTTCCGCATCCAGCACCTTGTATAGCGCCTCCTTATCCGCCAAGTCCACCAGCGCGTTCATCGGACGCGAAGCCCAGCGGAATGCCGGGCGCGCCCGCGGTGTGCGACGGCGAGCCAGCGCATCCGCCAGCAACTCCGATACAACGGCTCCCATCGACCGGCCCTCCTTCAGGTGGATCGTTTTCACTTCCCGCAGAATCGGATCGTCGATGTCCAGTGTAGTCCGCATGATGTTTGATGATTGCATGCCGGACATCAGATGTCAAATACGCGCCTGTCCGCCTAAAGGCGGCCCGCGGCCAAGATTGGCCGCCGCACAGGCGCCGCGTTATCCTGGAGGCTGCCATGCCATCCCTTACCCGCCGCACCTTCATCGAAACCTGTGCCGCCGTTGCGGCCGCTCCACTAGCGCGTCCCGCTGGGACGCCCGACATCCATTTTCCTGTTGCGCCGCGCGACCGGCTAGCGGTCGCTTCCTACCCGTTCCGCAGTTTCATGGAGCGGCCCGGCCATCCGGGTCTGAAGCTGACGGATTTTGCAGGCATGGTCGTGGACAAATTCGGTATTCACAACATCGAGCCGCTCAACTCGCATTTTCCTTCCACCGATCCCGCATATCTCGAAGAACTCCGCCGTGCGGTCGAGCAGGCCCATTCGCACATCGTGAACATCCCCACGGCCGTAGGGGCCAGCCTATACGATACCGATCCCGCGCGCCGCGACAAAGCCATCGCCGGCGGCAGGAAATGGGTGGACGTGGCGGTGGCGATCGGCTCACCCAGCATTCGCGTCCACATCCAGGGGGCTAGAGGCGTGGCGCCCGATGTGGGCCGCGCGTCGGAGAGCCTGAAGCAGGTGGCCGAATACGGCGCGGCGAAGAACGTCACGATCAACCTGGAGAACGACGACCTGGACACGGAGGACGCTTTCTTTCTGGTGAAGGTGATCGACGCGGTGAACAGCCCATGGTTGCGCGGGCTGCCGGACTTCGGCAACTCTATGATGAAAGGCGACGAAGACTTCAATTACAAGGCCGTCGAAGCCATGTTCCGGCACGCGTACAACATCTCGCACGTGAAGGACTCCGAGGTCGACAACGGCAAGGTTTTCCGCGTGAGCATGGCCAGGACGTTCGGCATCGCCAAGGCCGCCGGTTATCGCGGCTACTTCTCCATGGAGTGGGAAGGCCAAGGCGGGCCGTATGAAGGCACGCAGAAGCTGCTGGACGAAAGCCTGAAGGATCTGTAAGACGGACTCGCATCGGCTTGTCCCCGACAGACTTCGCGTAAGGATTTCATCGATCGTGAGATCGCTGAAGGACGCCACGGTAGCGTGAGCGAATGCACTCCCGGGCCGTCGGGCAACAATCGCTGTTTCTTCGGCCTGGCGCTCGCCGAACGTGGCCGGACGCCGCTTCGATCACGGCGCCTTGGAGGCGCAAGAAAAAATCCTTAGGAGACGAAACCGGGGCGTCCCTAGCCAGTAGCTCCGCCCTGGCGGCCCTCAGGCGCCCATACATGAGACTGTGGAAGCGTGACGAAGAGTAGCCGACCGCGAATGGAACCTGATTTTACCGAGCTTTGTACTGATATGCATTGGCGCCATCTCCGCTGTGGCCGGGTTTTACCGAACCTGGCGGAAGTCGCCTCGGTAAATTCCGCTCAATCCAGCCTGCGCAAAGGCCGGCCATTAAGACCCAGTGGCTCGTTGTCGATGAGGCTCCGGAGACCGAATTGCGGAACCTGGAGTCGTACGCAACGTCCATAACTTGTGTTGCAAGATATTCGGGCCGACCGCTAGAGACCGATTCCGTGCAAACCTTCGAACCACATAAAGTTGTTTTTGTTCCGGGCTTGTTTCTGGTGCTACATCACAAGCGGCAGCGGAAACAGCCGGATCATGCGATCGGGAACGAGGCCGATGTCTAAGACTGCCATAGAGAAATCGGTAAGGCTTTTGTGGGTTGTGGGTAACTTTCTCTGGTGCTCTATGGCCCCGCTTCTATGGTGGCACGGATACGAGGCTCAGACCGCCGCGCAAGCGTCGTTGAACATCACCCGGTTAGGAATGGTCTCTGGTATCGGAGCCCTCTGGTCAGTCGTCGGCGCGGTGTGGCTGGCGAAATATAGAAAGACGCGAAAGACCTAAGAGCGGAGAATTCAAAGGCTCAGGAGCATTTCCATGTTTCTTAAACGGTGCTTTGCGCAACGCGTCTATCTATAACTCAAGAGGTGGCGCCTCATGACAAAACAAATCACTCCAACTGCAATCGAATCGCGGCGAACCTTGAGCGAAACGTTTTCTCCATTCGAATCGAAACTGGTACAATCTACCGATGCAAGTAAAACGCTGGAGCACAATCGCGCTCGGCTCGCTGTTGCTCATCTCGGTTTGCGCAAGAGGTGGACAGGAAATGCAATCTCCGCAACCTGAAAAGTCGAAGCCGCCTGTCAAAATGGAGCAGCGCGGACGCATCCTTGGAATCGGCGGTGTCTTCTTCAAATCCGCTGATCGCGATCAGATGCGCGAATGGTATTCGAAACATCTTGGAATCGCCGACAAGGGCCAAGGCGCGATGCTTCCCTGGCGCGAACACGACGACCCGCAAAAGGAACACGTTACAGTTTGGACTATTTTCCGCACCTCCACTGACTATATCCCAGCCACGCAAGCGTTCATGGTTAACTACATCGTGGACGATCTGGATGCTTTGCTCGACCGCTTAAAAGAAGAGGGAGTAAAGGTCGACGCGAAACGAATGAATGAATCCTATGGTCGCTTTGCCTGGATCTACGACCTGGATGGGAATAAGATTGAGCTCTGGCAGCCGCCGTCCGCAAAGCCCTAACGCTGACGATGGCGCGCCAGGAGCCGTGCGGCACGGCGAGCCGTTGCATGTAGAACATCTCCTACTCGGTCACTTTTGCGGTCACCACCAGGATAAGCGATCCGCCGGTACCAATGTTCGACTTGCCAACGACCACCCGTTGACCTTCGCGTACCGTGATTTCGGTGTGGATCCCAGCATTGTGATCCCCCCCTTCCACGCTCAGGCTGAGGTTGTCCAGCCGGATTAGGCGTCCGATGGGATCTTCGGTCACCGCAGATGGCTGAACCGAGAAGGTGTAGCTCATTGTTCTGGTTTCCTCGTTGGGCTTGATGGTTCCGTGGGAGTTCGCCATATTGCCGGGTTGAGTGCGCAGCAGGATTGAATCAAGCAATCGGAAGCTCTTGTACGAGAAGATCTTCTTCAACTCGTCGGCCACCGTCTGCAATTCCGGCGGCAGGCCGCCGCTGGCCGCTGGTTGTTCCGATGCCACGATCAGGTAGACGATCAGGTCGACGTCTTTGGGCGCCGCGGCAGGCACGTCCAGCCGTTTGATGGCGTCTTCGACGGCCGCCATAGCTTCCACTGGTGCGCTGACCGCCACAACGTGCAGATCCCGATCGGCTCTGATGCCGTAGCCGAAGACACCCAATACATCGGCGACGTGCCGCGGATCGGCGTACTTCAGTGTAAAAATGCGCTGCTGGTGGGGCGGCTCAGGGGGTGCGGCGGGCGGAGCCACGGTTGTGGCAGTCTGTGCCCCGAGTACGCCTGCCACGGCCAGGCAGAATAGGATTCGTTTTGCTGTTTTCATGTTTAGTCTCCTTGTTTTTGATCTATTAGCCAATAAATAACTATGTTCGGGTTGTCCGTGACAAACTGCACCAGCAGCGGCGGCCCGGACTGGGCTACCGGCGCGTGGCGACGACGGCGCACCACGCGATGCCGGGCCGGAACGATGTTTACCGGCGGCGGCGTAACATGCGAGGGTTCGGCTCGGGCTATCGGGGCCACTGGAACATGTTTCGACGAATGCCAGGGCCACGCCAGTACCGCCGCCAGAACCAGCGCCGCCGCGAAAGCCAGTTTCCAGTACAGGCGGGAAGGACGGCGAGTTGCAGCGCTCACTTCCGCCATCACGCGCTGACGGACTTGGGCGACCATGGTGTCTTCCAGCGGATCGCTGCGGAGTTCGCTCAGCAGCGCGCGTAACTCTTCAGTTAGCGCTCGGCAATCCGCGCATTCCGCCAGATGCGCCTCGATACGCGCGATCCGTCCATTCGGCAGATCGCCTCCGGCATACAGCGCCATATCGGTTTCAAATTTTGCACAACTCATGATCGCTCCCTCATGATGCGGCCGGCAAAGTCGCGGAGCTTCAGGCGCGCCGTCGAGATTTGCGACCGCACCGTATTCTCCGAAGAACCCAGTATGCCGGCCACTTCCCGCGTGGACAGCCCTTCCACGTCGCGCAGCACCAGCGCCGCGCGCTCCTTCCCGCCCAGGCGACTCAGCCCGCGGCGGATAATTTCCCGCTGTTGCGCGCACGCCGCGTCGTGATAAGCGTCCGGCTGCGGCGCTACAGGTTCCGGCGCGTCCGCCATGCCGACCGAATGCGGCCGGCCGCGCGCGATATCGCGGCACACATTTACCGTCACGCGGTACAGCCACGGTTCGTACCCCCGCGTCTGGTCCAGGCTTCCGAGATGTTTGTACAGCCGCAGGAAGACTTCCTGCGCGGCATCCTGCGCGTCCTGCGGATTGTTCAACAGGCGTAGCGCTACCCGGAGCACGCGGCGTTCGCATTGCGCCATGATGCGTTCGAAAGCCGCCAACTCGCCGGAATTCTCCCGCGGATAAGCGGTCATGCGCAGCGCAATTCCTTCCGGCTCCATTTCTAATAGGTATTACCGCGCGGTGCGCTGAAACGTTGAGACTATTTTGGAAAGCGTGGGGCAGCGCCGTGCGCTGCGCCGGTCTCCCCAGGGCGGTTCTTAGCGCGCCTTTCCATAAATCGCATCCCCCACGCGCCGCATCCAGGCCAGTTCATCGTCGGACATTGGACCTTGAGTTAGCGCGTTGAGGGCATGGCCGAATTGCGACGCGTTGGACGGTCCGGTCATGCAGATATTCACGGCGGGTTGGGTGAGCACGAAGCGATAGCAATCCGTGGCGGTGGGAAGTTTTTCGCCTGGCGGCATGCGCTTGGGGGTTAATAGCTGGCGCCAGCTTGTGGCGGTGAAGGAGACCAATCCAGGGGGATTTTGGGTTGGTAGCTGCGCGAATACTTCACGCTCCGCGCCGCGATGTACGGCGTTGTAGCGCACGTGGAAGATATCGAACTGGGGATCGGTCGCGAGGCGCGCGATCAGCGGACGATTGTGCGTGGAGACGGCCAGATAGCGCACCAGGCCGCGCTCGCGCAGTTTGCGGCAGGCATCCAGGATGCGCGGCGGGGGCGCGCCGTTCCACAATCCCAGCAGGAGCGCGTCGGTGTAGTCGAAGCGCAGGGCGCGCAGGGCGCGTTCGAGGCTGGGGCCGATCAGGGAGGCTAGGCGCGAATAGGATTGCGTTACAAGAAGGAGGCGGTCGCGATGGGGCGCGAGGGCGCGCAGGCCGTCGCCGAATGAATTGCGCCGGAGGCTGCCCCAGTAGAAATAGTTCACGCCCTGGTCGAAGGCTTGTTCGACGGTGGTGGCGGGCGCGCCGTAGCTGGAGGCCAGGCCGAGGCGGCAGACATCGATGCCGGTGCGGCCTAGGGTGGCGCGGGTGAAGGACATAAGGTCGATTGTAGCTGGAGGTGGCTAGGGGGATGGGATATCGCGGACGCAACGAAAGCCAATGTAAACGTACCGTTCTACAGCGCCGAACCCGTTGCGGAATGACACGCGAAGCCAGGCCGGATTGACGATCCAGGAGCCGCCGCGAATCACTTTCCACGGTCCTTTCTCCGGACCCTTCGGATTTCTGGCGGCACCCTCGGAGTAATTTCCCCACCAATCCGCCGTCCATTCGAAGACATTTCCGGCAAGGTCTTGGATACCGTCTGGCGTGGCGCCCTCGGGGTAAATTCCAACGGGGGTCGCTTGCCCTGGCCCTCCCTCGATGTAATTCGCTCGGAATTGGTCCGGCGCCTCATTGCCCCAGGGATAGCGGGCGCCTTCCCGGCCCGCGCGCGCGGCGGACTCCCACTCCGCTTCGGTGGGCAGGCGGCCTTCCGCCCAGGCGCAGTAGGCAGGCGGCCTGGCTTCGCGGTAAGTGCGCAGATCCGCGCCGGTGGAACTTAGGAAGACTTGGCGAGGGGGCATGGGTGGCGCGCTCCTCGAATTATTCTACACGAGCAGATTGGCCGGAAAGGGCCGCCTGAAAGGCGGCTGCGGGCAAGATTGCCCGCCCTCCAGTACGTTTCGCGATTTGAGCCGTATAATATAGGTTTAAGCCATGCATATAACTAAACTTCGCCGCTACGCCGCGGCCCTGCTATCCGTGTTATGTCTGCCCCTGTGCGCCGACGAAGGCATGTGGACATTCGATAATCCGCCCGTGAAGCAGTTGGAGGAGAAGTATCACTTCACTCCTACGCAGCAATGGCTGGACCACGTGCGCCTCTCCTGCGTGCGCCTGAATGACGGCGGGTCCGGCTCGTTCGTCAGCGCGCACGGCCTGCTGCTGACCAATCATCACGTGGCGCGCGGCCAACTGCAAAAGAACTCCACGGCCGAGCACGACTACGTGAAGACCGGATTCTACGCGGCCACTCCCGAAGAGGAAATGAAGTCGCCGGACCTGGAAGTGAATGTGTTGATGTCCATGGAGAACGTCACGCAGACGGTGCAGGCGGCGCTGAAGGACGCCAAGACATCGGAAGAAGAATTCGCCAAGCGCAAAGCCGCGATCGCCAAAATCGAGCGGGAGAGCCTGGAAAAGACCGGCCTGCGGTCCGATGTGGTGACCTTGTATCAAGGTGGCGAATACTGGCTCTACCGCTATAAGAAGTACACCGACGTGCGGCTGGTGTTCGCGCCGGAAGACCAGGCCGCCTTCTTCGGCGGCGATCCGGATAATTTCACTTATCCGCGCTACGACCTGGATATGGCGTTGTTCCGCGTTTACGAGAACGGCAAGCCGATCGACAGCAAGGATCATTTGAAATGGAATCCCAAGGGCGCCGGCGATAATGAGCTGGTGTTCGTGCCTGGCCATCCCGGCAGCACGCAAAGGCTGGATACCGTCGCGCAGCTCGAATTCGAACGGGATAATATTGAGCCGACCATCCTGAAGGTGCTGAGGAACCGCATTGAGGTGCTGGAGCGATATGGCGCGCAGGGCACGGAGCAGGCGCGCCAGGTGGCCTCCAACATCTTCGGCCTGCAAAACAGCGTGAAAGCTCTGGACGGGCGCTACACGGGGCTGCTCGACAAGCACGTGATGGATAAGAAGCGCCAGGATGAAGCGGATTTCAAGGCCAAGGTGATGGCTAACCCCGAATGGAAACAGGCTTACGGCGGCGCGTGGGATGCCATCGCGGAAGCCGCCCGTAAAGCGACTACACGCATAAAGCAGCAGTTCTACCGCGGTACGGATTCGCAACTCGCCGGTACCGCGGCGACCATCGTGGACTATGTGGCGGAAGTCAAGAAGCCGGACGGCGAGCGGCTGGAAGGATATCACGAGTCGCAATTGGAATCGCTGAGACACCGTTTGTTCTCGCCCGCACCCATTTATCCGGCAATGGAGATCGCACGGATGACGGGCGCGCTGGAGGCGGACACGGCCGGACTGGGACCGGACGATGAATTCCTGAAAATTGTGCTGGACGGGCGTTCGCCGAAGGACGCGGCCACAGCGCTGGTCAGCGGGACCAAGATGGCCGATCCGGCGTACCGCAAACAACTGGTGGAGGGCGGCGAGGCGGCGGTGGCGGCTTCCACCGATCCTATGATCGTGCTGGAGCGCAAGCTGGATCCGTTGCGGCGCGAAATGATCAAGTGGCAGGAGGACAACGTGGAAAGCGCGGAACAGGAGGCTGGCGAGAAGCTGGGCAAGGCGCGCTTCGCGGCGTACGGCAAGACCACTTATCCCGATGCGACGTTCACCCTTCGGCTCTCCTATGGACAGGTGAAGGGTTATCCGATGAATGGCACCGAGGCTCCCTACAAGACCACCTTCTACGGTCTGTGGGATCGCGCCACCAGCTTCGATTTCGAAGGGCCGTTCTATCTGCCGTCGCGTTATAAGGAAAACCGCGACAAGCTGGACCTGGCGACGCCGCTCGATTTCGTGACAACCAATGACATTATTGGCGGCAATTCGGGGTCGCCGGTGATCAACCGGAATGCGGATATTGTGGGACTGATCTTTGATGGGAACATCGAGTCGCTGGTAGGGGATTTCGTGTACGAGGGCACTACGAATCGCGCGGTGGCGGTACACACGGCGGGGATGACGGAGGCGCTGCGCAAGTTGTATGGGGCCGACCGGCTGGTTAAGGAGATGTTAGGGGATTAGGCGCCCAAAAGCAGGCTAGTCGTTATAGTGGCTCAGAAAGAGCACCGCGTCGTGGTCGATTAGACCTAACCGAAAAATGTTGCAGCCACCCAGAGCGCCCGACGACGTTTCGGGTGAACTCATGCGCTACGGCAAAATAAACCATCGTCTCGAATTCCCAATCGAGACAAGAGAGCGAAACCACGTGGCCGTATACACTGAAGCCCACACCGGCGGCCGTTCTCACGTTTTGATGCTGGCCGTTCTCGACATCAATGCCCAACTGCTCGGCATATTGCCGCTGAAAAATGCAAAACGAGGCTCCTGTGTCGAAATTCGCCCGCAGTCTGACTGGCCTGGCTCCGCCGACTGCCAAGCTGATGGGCACCTCAATGCCGGCGCGGGCGGCTGCATAGTCGTGTCTGGTTTGAAAAGCGAGGGTCTCCATGCGCTCACCAGCCAGCGAAGGGTGGATCGTCCTTATCAACTAGAATCACGAGCGGAGGGACCTTCGCATTTGCGACTTTCAGAAACACCTCTCGCGCTGTGGGGGCGACGGCGAGCAATTGCCGGCCCTGGATGGCCACCCACAAGCCCGCGAAGCGGTCCCTGTTCTCAGTGAGCCATTCCGTTTCTTCTTGAAACTGTCGCACTGTGAGGGCGCGCTCCTGCGATCGCGCCATTTGCTCGACCGCCAGCCGAGCACGGCAAAGATAGTCATCGATACCGGTTCGATTATCCTCGACCCAACGATCGCCAGGGACCGCATTCCACGGAGGCCGTTGAACCTGCCCTAGTCCGGATCCCAGCGAGACCTGTAGAGATTGCCGTGCCGAAAATCGATCTCGCGCTCGATGCGAGAAATCGCTGACGGTCAGGCTAAAGGGCCAGGACCCCAGTTCTCCCTCATTTGAGCGAGGCTGTGCTGAGGCGATGTCTTGCGAAGCTACCAGGAGCGAATCCGCGATGTTGGCCACACTATTAGATTAAACGACACCCGCCACGCCCAGCAACCGCAGCGCGGATACTTCATCCTCGTACAATCTAGACGATACATCCGAAAATGTAGCGTCTCCGGGGAATTGCCGCTGAAGACGCACGAACGCTGCGCCTTCGTGCCGGAGCGATTTATCGATTATTAGAACCCCATCGCTACGATGCAGCGAGATTCCGCAAAAACAGAGAATCGCCCGCCAGGTTCTTGTTTAGCAGCAGAGCGGTGGTAGCCTTAAAATCGGTCGTGCCCGGCGTGACGCGAAAAGCCAGGGTAGTTTCCTGCGATTTTGGCTTGAGCTGAAGGATTTCACGAATCCGCTCCGAGACAGCCTCGAAAACCGAAGACAACTGCGGAGCCAGGCTCCAGTCAGGATTCGACACGATGAAGGTGACGGTATCGAGTCCGATTCGCACGGCAGCATTCAGCTTTCGGATCGATATGTTCAAGTATATTTCGCCAATATTAGCGGCGTCTTTATTGAAGGAGAAATCGGCCAGTTCCACGTTGACCATTCGGAGAGTAGCAAAGAGGACTGGAACGAAGGGGTTGGGAACGACCCATTTTTCCACCCACGACTCCGCAAACACTTGCCGATGCTCGAGGAATGATTCGGGGATGGTTGGTTCGTGTGCGGCTTGCTCCACACAGCAATTCTAGCACCCGGGTCGGAATGCCTCGGGCTGCGCTCCGGAGACGACAAGTAACCCTGCCGTCGCCGCTTCCCTCAAACCGGTCTCCGTCAGGCCGCCGATTTCGACGTCGATCAGGTGGTTGGGTTCGGCGGGGCGGGCCAGTTGCACTTTCAGGTAATTGCTGCTGAGCGACTCCCCCGGATCGTGCAGCGTCACTACGGAAAGTGTGCGGCCTAGCATGCTGCGCCGGAAATCCAGATTCTTGCGCGCGGCCAACTCGCGCAGAATGCGATTGCGCTCCTTGCGCACCGGCATAGGCACTTGCTCCGGCATTTCAGCGGCGGGCGTGCCGGGACGCTCCGAGTAAGTGAACACATGCAAATAAGTAAATGGCAGGGTCTCGATAAACTGGCGGCTCTCTTCGAAATCGGCGGCGGTCTCGCCGGGGAATCCCACCATCACGTCCGCTCCCACCGCGCAATCCGGCATCAGGGCGCGCGCTTTGGCGATGCGGTCGGCGTAATGCCGCGGCCGGTACTTGCGGTGCATACGCCGCAGGATGCGGTCGCAGCCGGACTGCAGCGGCGCGTGTACGTGCTTCGCGATGCGCGGCGACGCGGCCATCAAACCCAACAGATCGTCGGAGAAATCCATCGGCTCGACGGAACTGAGGCGCAGGCGTTCGATCCCGGTTTCATCCAGCAGGCGGCGAATGAGGTCCGGCAAGCGCATGCGGCTGCCCGGTTCGCGGCCCCAGCGGCCCAGATTGATTCCGCTCAGGACAACTTCCCGATAACGCCGGCTGAGGCTTTGCACCTGCGCGACAACCTGGTCTGCGGGCGCGCTGCGGCTGCGCCCCCGCACAAACGGAATGATGCAGAACGAGCAGCGGTTGTTGCAGCCATCCTGGATCTTTAGATTGGGGCGGGTGCGGTCGCCCACGGCGTCCTCCACGGGCGCGGAAAGGAAATCGTGCTGCGCAAAGATATCGCCGACTAGGATGTTTCCGTGATACGGCGTTGCACCGACCAACTCGGCGATTTGTGTTTTGTGGGAATTCCCGACGACCCATTCGACGCCCGGCATACCGGCTAGCTCGTCGGGCGCACGCTGCGCGTAGCAGCCGGTGACCAGGATGCGGGCCGCGGGATTCTCGCGATGTACGCGGCGCAAAGTTTGGCGCACATCTTCGTCGGCGGCTTGGGTGACGGTGCAGGTGTTCAGGACCACCAGATCGGCGTGGCTACGCTCGGCAGCCACTTGCAGGCCCTTGGCTGAAAGCAACGCCTCAAGCGCGGCGCCATCGGCCTGGGTCGCCCGGCAGCCAAAGTTTTGGACGAAGAACTTACTCACTTGTCTTATGGTAGCGCACGCTCTTAGTGCGCCACCCGTTCCACCCCCACATCCCGCACTCGCTGCATCAATATCGCCGCTACCACGAAGAACACGCCGCCCGCCACCACCGCCAACAGCCGGTTGTTCCCCAGCAGGTGCGCCATCACCCAGCCGAAGCCTAGCGACGCCACAATCTCCGGCGTCACGATGAAGAAATTGAAAATTCCCATGTAGATGCCGGTCTTCTCCGCCGGCAGCGATCCGGCGAGAATCACATAGGGCATGGCCAGCGTGCTGGCCCACGCGATTCCCACGCCCGCCATCGAGAAGAGCAGCAGCCATTTGTTGTGGATCACGCCAACCGATAGCAGTCCCGCCGCGCCGCACAACAGGCACACAGTGTGGGTCGCCTTGCGGCCCAGCGCCTTGGCCAAGGGTGGCAGCGCGAACGACCACGCAAAACACACCGCCGAGTACATGCCGAAGCAGTTGCCGCCCCACGCCACACCTTCGGTGTAAAGCGCGCTATGCGGGTCGGAGGCGCCGAACACGTTGTGCGCCACCGCCACGGGGAAGTATAGCCACATGCAGAACAGCCCCAGCCACGTGGCAATCTGCACCCAGGCCAGTTGCTTCATGGTCTGCGGCATGGCGGCGATCGAATCCAGAATTTCGCGCGCGTTCTCCGCCAGGCCGCGTTTCTCCGACTTCATCCTGCGGAAGGCTTCCAAGTCCGCCGGCGGATACTCGCGCGTGGTGGCTATGGTATAAATTACCGCGCCGAAGAACGCCGCCGCGCCCACATAAAAAGATAACCGCACGGGCAAAGGGATCTGCCCGCCGCCAGTTCCGTTGCCCAGCCACTTCAATAAGATTCCCGGCAGCACCGAAGCCACCACGGCTCCCAACCCGATGAACAGGCTCTGCATGGCGAAACCCCGCGTGCGCTGGTCTTCGGGCAGCATGTCCGCCACGAAGGCGCGGAAGGGCTCCATGCTGATGTTGATCGACGCGTCCAGTATCCACAAAAGCCCCGCCGCCATCCACAACGCCGAGACGCGCGGCATCAGGATCAGCGCCGCCGAACTCAGTAGCGCGCCGGTGAGGAAGTAGGGACGACGGCGCCCCAACCGGTTCCACGTGCGGTCGCTTAAGTGTCCGATAATCGGCTGCACGATCAGGCCCGTCAGTGGCGCGGCCAGCCACAGAATCGGTATCTGGTCGGCGCGCGCGCCCAGATATTCGTAAATGGCGCTCATGTTCGCCATCTGCAAGCCCCAGCCAAACTGGATGCCCACGAAGCCGAAGCTCATGTTCCAGATCTGCCAGAAATCCAGACTGGGCTTAGCGGCCAACTTGCCTGTCAGCCTATCTGTCATAGAGGGACACCATCTCTTTCAGCCGTTGCGCGATGGCCGGCGTCAGACTCTCCGCGCGATAGCGCCAGCGCCAGTTGCCGCTGGGCACGGCTGGCGTGTTCATGCGCGCATCGCTGCCCAGGCCCAGCACGTCCTGCAATGGGAATAGCACGGTGTCGGCCACCGACGCCATCAGCGCCCTGATGAACACCCAGTGGATCTCGCGCCCGTCGGTGGCCAGATACTTCCGCGTGAACTCGCGCTCTTCGCGGATGTCTTCTTCCGTGCGCGTGCTGTCGCCGGCGCCCGCGCTCGTCCACCAGCCCACCGTCGTATCGTTATCGTGCGTACCGGTATACGCCACGCGGTCGCGCGGATAGTTGTGTGGCTTGAAATCGGGCGCTTGCGGGTCTTTCCCAAACGCGAACTGCAGAATGGCCATGCCCGGAAAACCGAACTCGGTGCGGATGGCTTCCACTTCCGGCGTGATCACGCCCAGGTTTTCCGCCACGATGGGCAACTCGCCGAGCGCGCCCTCCAAGGCATGGAACAGCGCCGCGCCGGGGCCCTTGACCCAACGTCCGTTCCGCGCGGTGGTCTCGCCTGCGGGAACTTCCCAGTAGGCCTCCAGCCCGCGGAAATGGTCCAGCCGCACCATGTCCAACTGCGCCAGCGCCGCGGACAGCCGGTCGATCCACCAATGGAAGCCGGTTTCCGCCATGCGATCCCAGCGGTAGATGGGATTGCCCCACAACTGGCCCGTGGCGCTGAAATAATCCGGCGGCACGCCCGACAACACCGCCGGATCGCCTTCCGCATCCAACTGGAAAAGTTCCGGGTTCGCCCACACGTCGGCGCTATCGTGCGCCACGTAAATGGGCAAATCGCCCATCATGCGGATGCCGCGTTCGCGCGCGTAATTGTGCAGGCTCCGCCACTGCCGGAAGAACATGTATTGCATGAATTCCAACGCTTCGATTTCTTCCGCCAGCCGTGCCCGCCACTCCTGCAAAGCCGCAGGCCGGCGCGCCGCGATGTCCGGCTCCCAGCGGCTCCAGACCGCTTCGCCTCCGTGCGCCGCCTTCACTGCCATGAACAGCGCGTAGTCGCCCAACCAGGCATCGCACAGGCTGCGGAAATCGCCAAACTCGTCACGCTCATTTCGATTCGTCTTTAAACGTTCATACGCGGCACGCAAAAGGGGCAGCTTGAACCGGATCACGCGGCCATAATCCACTTCATCAGCCGGAAATTCCGGCGCCGGCGCCAGTTCCTCGCGGGAGAGCAGCCCCTCTTCCGCCAACTGGTCGAGACTGATCAGCAGCGGATTTCCGGCAAACGCCGAAAACAATTGGTAGGGCGAATCGCCGTAGCCGGTGGGGCCTAACGGCAGCACCTGCCAGATCCGCTGTCCGGCCTCCGCCAGGAAATCGACAAACCGGTAAGCTTCCGGACCCAGATCCCCAATCCCGAACCGGCCCGGCAGCGAGGTGGGGTGCAGCAGAATCCCGCTGGATCGTGGAAAAGTCACGGATTCATTGTAAGCCCCAGCGGCCCGGCTTCGTGCCTAATCGCCCTGACCGGTGTCAAATGGAATAAGGGTGTCCGCATCCCACAAACTCGAAGACCGCCTGGTCGCCGCCGCCCAAGTGGCTGGGGTATTGGCCACTGCGTGGTTCGTTTGGGTGAGCGCGATACTTCCACGTCTCGGCCTGCAATCCGTGGCCAGCATCGTCGCCGAAGCGCTGTTCTATGTGACGCTCGCCTGGATCGGCGGCGGTATCGTCACATTCTGGGTTTATTTCGTCGTTGCGTTGGCGGATTTACCGCGTGCTGTGCGTTTCTCCTGGCGTACTTCCGCGCCGGCCATGTGGTTCGCGCCGGCTATCGTACTTTTGTCCGCTCCGATTGCCCCGGCTTTCGCCGTCAGCCTGTTCCTGGTCGCCAACGCCACACGTCAACTCATCTCGCAGTGGGGCGTCGTCGAGTCCCCTGTGCATGGGCCGGGGCCTATTCACGCCGATGCCGCAGTCATGTTCCGCACGGCCCCGCCGGACTCAGCCTTCCTCTCGTGGAGGTCGGCCCCTGTCCTGATAGGAGCGTCAACCGCTCAAGCCGGCTTCGTCGCCTTGCTTTGGAGCCATCAGTTTGGGGCGGCTGTCCTATTCGCCGTCAGCACCGCGATTCTGACGTCGCTCTCCATCTCGACCGGTGCGTACCGGCCTGGAAAACCGCCCGGGCTGCCGCACTCCGCGCTGAGCGTGGTGTGGACGTTCCTGCTGGCGGCGGCTCTAACCACCGGTGCGGTCGCAGTTCGAGGCAGAGGCGGCGCGGGAGCGGGCGCAGCTTCCAATACGGCAGATCCGGGCAGCGGCCAATCCGGCACACAAGCGGCGAAGCAGGCCGAGGCGCGCAACAACGATAACTCTGGATTTGGCGGCGACTTTCCCGGCGTGATCCTGTTGCCTCCGTTGCAGCCGCACACCACGTTGGTCGCGCCAGTGCCTGCACCGTCACGCACGTTCGGCGCGCCTCTGCACGCTCCCAGAAGCATCCCGTTTTCGGGTGAATACTGGATGTTCCGGTGGCCTGCAACGCGGCCGCCACGCGGCGCCGTAATTCGCCGGGGCAGCGCATCCGATCTCTCGTTCCACACTACGGACGGCTGGCCGATGGCGATGGAAGCGCATCAAAAACTCGATTCGCCTATGGACATCAACTGCTGCAGCCAGGTGCAGCTTGCCATTCAGAATAGCGATCCATTTCCGGGGACTGTTTCGCTCGAGCTGATTCTGATCGATACGGGATCCGCCAACCCGCCCCACATTCTGGGAACAGCCGTGCCCGGACCGCCATCGTCCACCTGGCAGGTGTTGAGCTTTCCAATCCCTCCAGGCGCAGCCTTACGAAGATTCGACGAGATTAAAGTGGTTTTCCATCGCTCCCCGGTGCGTGCCGATAAGAGCGCCAAAATAGCCATCGAGCGATTTGCGCTTTTGCCGTAGGCCGGCAGCCTGTGGAAGGAGTCAGATAGAAGATGCACCAAGTCGCAGCCCTCCTCCACGACACCCGCTACGCCCTCCGTGTGCTAAGGAAGACGCCCGCCTTCGCCGCCACCGCTTTGGCCGCCCTGGCGCTCGGCATAGGAGCAAACACCGCCATTTTCTCGGTCGTCAACACTGTCCTGCTGAAGCCGCTGGCTTACCCCGCCGCCGAACGTATCGTCCTGTTTTTCCAGACCACGCCCGCCGGTCCCAATTATGGCGCTTCGGCAACCAAGTTCAACGCGCTGCGCCGCCAGACCTCCGCCTTCCAGGACACCTCCGCCTACGAATACCGCGGCGCTGGCCTGAACCTCACCGGCGGGGCGTTCCCCGAACAGATTCGCGGCATTCGGGTCTCAGCCGCTTACTTCCGCCTGTTGGGCGCGCCCCTCGCGCTCGGCCGCACTTTCACCGCGGATGAAGACCGCCCCAACGGCCCCCATGTCGCCGTTCTCAGCTTCGGATTGTGGCAGCGCCGTTTTGCGGGCGACCCGCAAATAGCCGGCAAGGCCATCTCGCTTAGCGGCGTACCTTATACTGTCCTCGGCATCGCCGGTCCCGCCTTCAACACCGAACTCGACACGCCGCCGGACGTCTGGCTGCCATTTCAAATCGATCCCGCCAGCACCGATAACGCCCAATACTTCAATGTGGTGGCGCGCCTGAAACCTGGCGTCACACCGGGCATGGCCGCCGCGCAACTGGGGCTCGCGGCCCAGGAATTTCGCCGCAATTTTCCCAACATCATGGGTCCGCGCGACGGCTTCGCCATCCAGCCGTTCCAGGATGCCCTCGTCAGCGACGTCCGCCCCTCTCTTCTGGTGTTGGCCGCCGCCGTCGGTTTCGTGCTGCTGATCGCCTGCGCCAACGTCGCCAATCTCCTGCTGGTGCGCGCCACGGGCCGCCAGCGCGAGATCGCCGTGCGCGCGGCCATCGGCGCGGGGCGCGGGCGCATTGTGCGCCAATTGCTCACCGAAAGCGTCGTGCTCTCCGTGCTGGGTGGTGCACTGGGACTCGCGCTGGGACTGGCGGGCGTGCGTGCCCTGTTGGTTATGGACCCCGGCGACATCCCGCGCATCGGAGAACATGGCGCCGCCATCGCCTTAGACTGGCGCGTGATCGCCTTCACCGCCGCCGTCTCGCTAGTCACCGGCGTCTTGTTTGGACTCATCCCCGCGCTTGGCGTTTCCCGCGCCGATCTGACCGCCACCCTTAAAGCCGGCGGTGGGCGTTCCGGCGCCAGCCTTCGTCAGAGGAAAACCCGCGCGCTACTCGTGGCCGCTGAAGTGGCGCTGGCCCTGGTGCTGCTGATCGGAGCGGCGCTGCTCATCCGCACTTTCGCCGCACTGAACGCCGTCGACGCCGGTTTCGACCGGCATAACATCCTGACCCTGCGCATGTCCCTCGCCGGCACGCGCTTCCAGACAACGGCCGATGTCAACCAACTGGTTGCCGCCGCCGTGCGGCGCATCGAAGCTCTGCCCGCGGTGGCCCGCGCGGGCGTGAGTTACAACCTGCCCCTGGAGGGAGTCTTCGGCGTGCCGTATAACGTCGTAGGCCGCCCCGCGGCGGGCGCGCGTTACGATGGCCGCGGCTGGATGGCCGTATCGCCCGGTTATTTCGATATCTTCAAAATCCCGATTTTGCGCGGACGCGCTTTCGCCGATCGCGACAACGAAGCCGCCGCGCGCGTCGCCATCGTCAATCAAGCTTTTGCGCGAAGGTTCCCGCTGGCCGAGCGCCTGGTCCTTGGCCAGGGCTATGGACCCGAGTTTGAAGAGGCCGCCCGCCAGATCGTCGGCGTAGCCGGAAATGTTCACGATTGCGGACTGAAACGCGATCCGCAGCCGCTGGTGTATGTGCCCACCGCGCAGGTAACGGATGGCATCACGGCCCTGGCCAACCGCGCCTCCACCGTTGCATGGATCGTGCGTACGCGTGTGGCGCCGCATGCGCTGCGCGCGTCCATCGAGCGGGAACTGCGGGAGGCGAGCGGCGGCTTGCCGGTGTCGAGTGTGCGTTCCATGGACGAAGTGGTGGCGCGATCCACCGCGCGCGAGCGCTTCAATATGACGCTGCTGACCGTCTTCGGTTGCGCGGCGCTGTTGCTCGCCGCCATCGGCATCTACGGATTGATGGCGTATTCCGTTCAGCAGCGCGCACAGGAGTTGGGCATCCGCATTGCGCTGGGCGCCGCGCCGGCCCGCGTGCGCAACGCCATCGTGATCGAGGGCATGCGGTTGGCATTGGCCGGAGTGATCGCCGGCGAGGCCGCGGCATTCGGTCTCACGCGCTTCCTGGCGAATTTCCTGTTCGGCGTCAAAAGCTGGGACCCGCTGGTATTCACGGCCGTGCCCGTGATGTTGAGCGGGGTGGCGCTGCTCGCGGTATGGGTCCCAGCGTCGCGCGCCACGCGCATCGACCCGCTTGCGGCACTGCGCTGCGAATAAGCTATACCATATGAACATGCCTTCCATCTCTCGCCGCTCGTTTCTATCCACCGCCGCCGTGGCGACGGCCGCTTCCCTCGACGCTCGCGCGTTGCCTGTCGTCGGCGTCCAACTTTACACGGTCCGCCGCGTGCTGCCCAAAAACCCGCTTGAAACCTTGCGCGCCATCGAGCAGATCGGCTATCGCGAGGTGGAATGCACGGCGGATCGCCTCGACGATATCTGGCCCAGCCTGAAGCAGACTTCGCTGAAGGCCGTTAGCGTACACCTCAACCCCCAGGTGTTCATCCACCAGCCGGACAACCTGCCGGCGGCGCTCGAAGACGCCAAGAAGCATGGCTTCGAATATGTGGTCTGCCCTTGGATCGACCCGCGCGACCGCGGCGGTGTCGAGATGATTCGCAAGCTTGGCCAGACGCTCACCATGGCCGGAGAGTTGGCCAATAAAGCCGGCATGCGCCTCTGCTATCACAATCACGCTTTCGAATACCAGTCCACGCCGGACGGGCGGCTGCTCGACGTGCTGATGAAGACTACCGACCCCAAGTTCGTCAGTCTTGAGTTGGATGTCATGTGGGCGCGTGTGGCGGGCGTCGATCCCGTGAGCATTCTAAAACAATATGGCGACCGCATTCCTCTGGTGCACTTGAAGAATGTCGCGACTGGCACCGCGCAGCGTTTCAACGAAAATATCCCGCGCGCGGCATTTCACGATCTCAGCGATGGCGCCGTCGATATTCCCAGCGTATTAAGCGCCGCCAAGCAGGCCGGCGTGAAGCATTACTTCGTGGAACAGGATGAAACGCCCGGCGATCCTATCGATTCACTGCGCAAGAGTTTTCAGTATCTGGAAAGCTTGAACTAATCCAACGCGCGGCATCCGGTTTTCCATCACCCCCATGGTGCACGCAAGCACCGCCAAGCCGATCGCGGGATCAGCACCAACAGGCCGCCCCCAATCGCTGAGGGAGTTGCGCGGTTATCGGACCTAGGCATTTTTGCTTATGGGGCGGGCAATCTTGCCCGCAGCGGCCTTTTGAGGCGGCTTAAAGCCCCAGTCAGTTTTCGCCAGATCAATGCGTTCGTCGATGCGGCTTCCCTTTTGCGCTTCTACAGCAAAGATATTCTCACCTATTTGCTCGTAGCGCGCGGCGGTCGGCGCGCGAACGTTGCGCGCAGCCTCGTCTGGCGCCACCGCGAAGCCGCGCGGATGCAGAGTTTGGCTGTGCTCTGGGGGACCCGCGGCACTCCGTTTACCCGGTTTGAAAAAGACACTCTTAAAGCCCGATAGTTGGGGACTTTACATTCTTCCCGATGCGCGGACCTCTGGCGGCTATGCCGCGCCACAGCTTAGAATCTAAGTTGGACCCGCAATGGCAGTAACACGCAGCAGGGCCGCCGAACGAGCGCCCGCGTCGCACGACGGACGGGGTGCGAACGTCTGGCGCAACATCGTCTGGCGCCGCCGCGAAGCCATCTGGATGCTGGCCGTCTCCCTGCTCCTGCTCCTCGGCTTCTTCCTGGTTTATCGCGCCAAAACCCACACATTCGCCGAAATCGAAACCGGCCTCGCCAACAAGCAACTGCTGAACCTGAACGATCTCACCGCGCGCGAAGATCTGCTGCCGTACTTGGCCATCTTCACCGAACCGGCCGAACGGCAATTCGTGGCGCGCCGGATCTACGACGCTTCGGGCAGCCTGCCCAACGTGGGCGCCATCGCCCGCCTGCGCGCATCCGATGCGGAAGTGGCAGCGGCACGCGGCCTGAAATCCTTCAGCGGACGCCATGCCATCCTGACCGGCGAACAGTTCCGCCAGTTGAAACCATCCTTCGTGGTGCGCCGCCCCGCGCAGTTCCGCCGCACCTTCCTGATTTGGGTCGCACTGTTCTTTGCCGCCTTCTGGGCCGCCCATCTTTGGTGGAGCGTGCGCGCGTTCCCGGGCGACAACACGCTGCTGCCATCCATCATGCTGCTCACCGGCATCGGCCTCAACTTGATGGTCAGCCTGCGCGATCCCGTGCGCGACAGCCTGCTGTTCGCGGATTTTGCGCAAGGAGTGGCCGCCGGATGCGTGCTGCTGGCCATCGCCAGCGCCTTCGATTACGAGCGCCTGCTGGGCAAGCTCAGCTTCGTGCCGCTGCTGGCCAGCTTTGCCCTTTCGGCCCTGCTGATCGTCTTCGGATACGGCCCCGGCGCCAGCGACGCCAAAGTCAACCTGTTCGGATTTCAGCCCGTTGAATTGATCCGCATTCTGCTGATCCTGTTCCTGGCGGGCTACTTCGCGCAGCGCTGGGACATCCTGCGCCACGCCCGTGAGCAGCGCCCCCGCTTGGCGTTTCTTGACCGGCTGGGCGGCATTCCGCCGCTTGAATACACCATCCCAATATTCGCGTGCGTCGCCCTTTCGCTGCTGTTTTTCTTCCTGCAAAAAGATATGGGACCGGCCATGGTGTTCACCTGCCTGTTCCTGGCGCTGTATTTGATCGCCCGCAAGGACACTCTGATCGCCGCTGCCGGCCTCCTGTTTCTGCTGGCCGGATTCGTGGGCGGCTACCTCGTGCGCGTCCCGCACACCGTTTACGAGCGCGTCTCCATGTGGGCATCGCCCTGGAACAATGTCATCCACGGCGGCGATCAACTGGCGCAATCGCTGTGGGCCTATGCCACAGGCGGTTTTTGGGGCACCGGCGCCGGCTTGGGCGATCCCGCTCTAGTCCCGGCCGCGCACCGTAGCGATTACGAATTCTTCCTGGCCGCGGGCCTGGGTGTGGCGATGGCGTTGCAAATCCTGCTGATCGCGGGCGGATCGCTGGGCGTCATGCCGCTTTCCGGAGTCGTGACGCCTTTCCTAAGTTATGGCCGGTCGTCCATGCTGGCAAATTTCTTTGTCTTCGCCATGCTGCTCTCTATCTCCAGCCGACCCTCCGCCGATCCTCAGCGCAACGCACCTTTCCGCGTGCCCATCGAGGCCGCGGGACTAGCATTGGGCGCGCTGGCGCTGATCATCGTCGGCAAGGCCGCGTATGTGCAAGTTCTGCATGGCGCGGCGATCATGGGCGAGGGCACGCTGGTGGTGCAGGCCGATGGCGCGCGCCGCTACCAATACAATCCGCGCTTCCAGGAGATCGAGCGGAACATCCCCAAGGGGACCATCTATGACCGCAACGGTCTGCCGCTGGCCACCAGCAGTTGGGATGAATTGGAGAAGCATCGCGCGCAATATCAGCAGCTCGGCATCAATATCGATCAAGCCTGTTCGCGCACCGAGAGCCGCCACTATCCCTTCGAGGGACTGACCTTTCACCTACTGGGCGATCTGCGCACGCGCATTCGCTGGGGCGCTGGCAATACGTCGTTCGTGGAGCGCGATTCGGCCACCCGTCTTCGGGGTTATGACGACCGGCCCACGCTGGTGGATGTCGAGAATCCCAAAACGGGCAAAATGGAGCGCGTGGTGCGTTACGATCTCCGCGAACTGGTCCCGCTGCTGCGCCATCGCTACGATCCCAACAACCCGGCCGTCCGGCGCGTGCTGGACCGCAGGCGCGACGTTCGCATGTCGATCGATGCGCGCCTGCAGGTGCGCGCCGGCGAAATTCTTAAGGCCGCCCTGCGCCAGGCTGGGCAGGACAAAGGATCCATCGTCGCTCTGGATCCGGCGACCGGGGACCTGCTGGCGGCGGTCAGCTATCCGCTGCCTCCCATCGGGCCCGGCGATGCCCCGCCGGCCGAGGCCGCGGACGACACGGCCAACCCGTATCTGGATCGCGCCCGCTATGGCCTCTATCCGCCGGGTTCCACATTCAAGGTGGTCACCGCGATGGCGGCGCTGCGCAGCGATCCGCAGTTATCCAAGCAGACTTACTCCTGCATCCGGCTGCCGGACGGCCGCGTGGGTAACTACGTGCGCGGCTTCAACCGCCCCATCCGCGACGACGTGGAGGATACATCGCCGCACGGAACCATCGACATGGAGCGCGCCGTGGTCGTCTCCTGCAACGCATATTTCGCGCAGTTAGGCACTTACAACGTAGGCGCACAGCAGTTACTCGATACCGGCAGCCTGCTGGGTATTTCCATGGCGTCGCCGTCGACCGCGCAGCAACTGCGCAAATCGCTGCCGCAATCCTCTTACGGGCAGGGTCAAGTCGTGGCGTCGCCCTTTCAGATGGCGCGTGTGGCCGCGGCTATCGCTAGCGGCGGCCAACTACCGCAAGGCCGCTGGATCGCCGACGAAAGCAATGATCGCACGCAAGGGCCGCAGCCTGTGATCGGCCCGGATGTAGCCGCCACGTTATCCCGCTTTATGCGCGAAGTGGTGACCCAGGGCACGGGCCGCCGCGCGGCCGATGCGCCCGTCCAGATTGCGGGCAAGACTGGCACTGCGGAGCTGGGCAATGCGCCTTCGCACGCCTGGTTCATCGGGTTCGCGCCGTATCCCGCAGGCAAACGCATCGCCTTCGCGGTGTTGATAGAGAACGGCCAGTATGGCGGCACGTATGCGGCGCCGGCTGCCGCCGCGCTGGTGACGGCGGCGCAGAGCCTGGGCCTGATTGGACAAAAGCCCGGAGCGGGGAAATAGCCATGAGTTTCTTTTCGGAAGTGGAGAAGACCATTGAGCGGGCGTTTCGCAAATGGACCGAGCGGGCATTCGGCCCGGCCCAGTCGGATGAATTGCTGTTGGTGCATCGCGCCATCCTCGAAGAAATCGAAGGCAAGATCCAAACCGTACAGCGCGGCCAGCGCTTGTTCCCGTACAACTATTTAAAGGTGCGGCTGGTGTCCCAAGACCCGGAGCGGCGCGCGTTGTTTCAGGCTGCGTTCGCCCAGGATCGTAGGCTGGAAAGCGATATCCGCGAGTCCCTGCAGGGCGCGGGATGCACGCTACCGGCCGGCTTTGCAGTGGATGTCGAGGCGGCCGAGGAAGGCGCTAAGGGTTTTGAGATCGCGTACGCCATCCGCGAGGCCCCTTCCATTCCTGCTCCGGACCCGGCGCCCGAGCCAGTCCCGGAGCCGGCGCCGGAACCCGCCCCTGGGCCCGCCCGGTTGGTAGTCGTGCGCGGTAAGGCTGCCCGGGAAACCTACACCATCGACAAAGTGCGGACTAACATCGGCCGCATGCAGGAGCTCACCGACAGTCGGCAGCACCTCGTGCGGCGCAACGACATAGTGTTTGAAGAAGGCGGCGACGACGCGAATGCCACCGTCTCGCGCGCGCACGCTCACATCCGCTTCGACCGCCCGTCGGGCCAATATCGCATCTGCGACGAAGATAGCGAGTTCGGCACGCGCATCTTCCGCGACGGCCGGTCCATCGAAGTCCCCGCAGGCAATCGGCGCGGCGAACGCTTGTGCGCGGGGGACGAGATTTACCTCGGAAGGGCCTGCCTGCGCTTCGACCAGTAAGTTGGGCGGGGCGTTCGCAGTGCGCGCGCTCGTACTTCCGGGGCTTAGCTCAAGGCACCGGATCCGGCGTGCCAAGCGGAACCGCGGAAGTACAGGACAAGAGCCTCTTGGTGGTTAACGCCAGCCCACGCCGGATACCCCATTTGCGCACGGCTTGGATCGAGTACTCCGAGCAGGTCGGCCGGTAGCGGCAATGGATGTAAGGCTGCAGCAAGGGCCGCCCGTACCGTTGATAACCGCGCACCGCCGCCAGATAAACGCGCGACGTAACCTGAGTGCTGGGTTGGCGGAATGAGTCCGCCACGGCTAGAGCGTAGAGCAGCACAACCGGCGCGAGGTAGATTTCCGGCCGCTTCAGGCGTTCCCGCAATGCGGACATTTCGCGCTGGCCTGCAACCGCTGGTTGTTGCAGCTAGGGCATTGGATCAGATTGCCCTGGGGCCGCGAGAAGATGTAAAGAATCAGCCCGAGAAAACTGGTAAACATGACCAGTATCATCCAAATCACGGCGCTGTCCATTCCCCGCGCCTTTGCGTCACGCGCCACCCAGACCAGCATCGCGATGTCCAGGACGATGATGGCGATGGGGATAAACATCAACGACCCGCACAGGGCGCACCCGGCGGCCGAACCCCTCTCTCTCTGTGCCCACAGCTCCGGGCTGAAGAAGAGGAGACTCGTCAACATCGTCGCGAACCTTTGGCCTTTGTCCATCTTGCGTATCCTCCTTTTGATCGGCCTTTTCATCCGGCGCGCTCGAAACTCAGCGGACGGTGCTCGTTAGCGCCTTGGCCGCGAAGGTTCAACCTACAAACTGTATCGTAACTTACAGCCGTTGGCAAGCGGGCCCCCGCCTCGGAAGACTGTAGACTTAAGGACATGTCGAATATAAGGATCGTCCCGGCGACGGAGGCGGATCTGCCTCTAATCGTCGATCTGATTCACGCACTCGCGGATTACGAGAAACTCGCCCACTCGGTCACGGCGACCGAAGAGCGGCTGCGCACGACATTGTTCGGCGCCAAGCCCGCGGCCGAGGTGCTCTTGGCACGTTATGAAGGTGAATGCGCCGGCTTTGCCGTCTTCTTCGCGAGCTATTCCACGTTTCTGGCCCAGGCCGGACTCTATCTGGAGGATCTGTATGTGAAGCCGCAGCTGCGCGGGCGAGGAATCGGTCGGGCATTGCTGAAGCACTTGGCCAGACTCGCAACTGAGCGCGATTGCGGCAGGATGGAGTGGGAAGTGCTCGACTGGAACCAGCCGGCCATCCGGTTCTATGAAAAACTGGGCGCCGCGCCACTGGAGCAGTGGACAAAGTACCGGTTGACCGGCGAAGCGCTGGACAGACTGTCGTGTCCGGACAACTAACCGATGCCGCGAGGCAATTGTTACTTCAATAAGAGGGACTTCCTAGGCGCGGACCGCATTGGGATCTTGATGAGGACGGCTGGCGAATTCATGAAGGACTTGAGAGCAACGCAATGAGCATGACAGTCAACGTGCCCGAGGAACTGTACCAGAAGGCGGTCGAGGTCGCGGAGTCACAACATTTATCGGTTGACGACGTCTTCGTCTCGGCATTCGCGGAACAGATTGGGGAATGGAACGCCTGCAACAAAGAGCATCCGGTGGTAGCCGCGAAAAGTCCTCGCCGTTCTCGACAAGGTGCCCGACCTCGAACCGGAGGGTTTTGACCGGCAGTGAGCCATACGCCGACGTAGAAGCTGCCGCCTACAAGTAGCGCCGTCTGTCGATTTAAACGCCGTTTGGGCGGCAATCCGGTAGACGTTCGGCGGTCTCCGGGGCCCTCGCTTGCGCAACGTCCCTGTCGAAAGGGCGTCTACGGCCTGCTCACGCTCGCGCTTGGCGCTCTACTGCACAGCGCCCAGCGCGTACAATCTCAACCGCCGTACAATGAAATCGTATGGGGCCAAGCCGCTCCGCCGCATTCGCGCTCGAAACGCATCCGTCCGAATACCGCCACTGGCGCCTCGCCGTGGAACCGCCCGTAGCCACGCTCACCCTGGCCGTGTCCGAAGAATCGCCGCTAGTCCCCGGCTACAAACTCAAGCTCAATTCCTACGATCTGGGTGTGGACATCGAACTCGCCGACGCCGTCATGCGGCTGCGCTTCGAACATCCCGAAGTGCGCGCCGTCGTTGTCACCGGCGGCCTGGACCGCGTCTTTTGCGCGGGCGCCAACATTCACATGCTGGCCACTTCCACTCACGGCTTCAAGGTCAACTTCTGCAAGTACACCAACGAAACGCGCCTGGCCATCGAGGACGCCTCCACGCATAGCGGGCAGCATTACATCGCCGCATGCAACGGCACTACCGCGGGCGGCGGCTACGAACTGGCGCTGGCCTGCCAGGAAATTTACCTGGTGGACGATGGCAATTCCGCGGTCAGTCTGCCCGAAGTGCCGCTGCTTGGAGTCCTGCCGGGGACCGGCGGCCTCACACGCGTGGTGGACAAGCGGAAAGTGCGGCGCGACCTCGCGGACGTATTCGCCACGCTGGCGGAAGGCATCAAAGGGAAGCGGGCGGTGGAGTGGCGCTTGGTGGACGGCCTGTTTCCGCGCAGCCGTTTTCAGGAAGCCGTACGCGAACGCGCGCTCGCGCTGGCTATGGAAGAATCGAACCGGCAAGCGCAGGGCATCGTATTGGACGCACTTTCGCCCGAAGCCACTGCCGACTCGGTGCGTTACCGCCACGTCGAACTGCAACTGAATCGCGAAGGCCGTACAGCCGAACTGACGATACACGGCCCCCAGGGCGCACAGCCCGATACACCCGAAACCGTTCGCGCCGTCGGCGCCGATTTCTGGCCGCTGCGCGCATTCCGCGAGATTGACGACGCACTACTGCGACTGCGCTTCCACTACGACGAGATCGGCCTGATCCTGCTGAAGACCCGCGGTGATCCGGATGCCGTCCGTCAAACTGATACGACACTCTACCACCTTCGTGAAGACTGGCTGGTAAACGAAATCCTGCTCATGATCGCCCGCACTCTGCGCCGCCTGGACCTGACCGCCCGCAGCCTTTTCGCGGTGGTCGACGAAGGCTCCTGTTTCGCCGGCAGCCTGCTGGAAGTCGCCCTGGCAGCGGATCGCATCTATATGCTGCGCGACACCGCGGGCGCCGTGCGTCTGGCATCGTCGGCCCTGAACGGCGGCCTGCTGCCCATGACACACGGCCCGTCGCGACTACAGGTTCGCTTCATGGCCGATCCCGCGCGCGTGGAAGATATCGTCGGCGAATCCGAATCGCTCGATACGGACGCCGCCCAGGAAGCCGGCCTGGTCACGGCCTCGGTGGATGAAATCGACTGGGAAGACGAGCTGCGTGTGGCTATCGAGGAGCGCGTCAGCCTGTCGCCCGATGCGCTCACCGGCATGGAAGCCAACCTGCGTTTCGCGGGCGCTGAAAACGCGGACAGCAAAGTCTTCGGCCGCCTTTCGGCATGGCAGAACTGGATCTTCTCGCGCCCCAACTCTACCGGCGAGCGCGGCGCCCTCACGCTCTACGGCAAGCCGGAACGGCCCCAATTCAACTGGCGGAGGACTTAGATGTCCCTCTACGAACGCATTCCCAATAACGTCGATCTCTCGAACGACAAGCGCCTGCTGCGCGCACTGGAGCATTGGCTCCCCAATTACATGCAGTGGTGGAGCGACATGGGCCCCGAAGGCTTTCAGGCGGACGATGTGTATCTGCGCACCGCGACGTCCGTCGAGCCGGGAGGCTGGGCGCATTTCGACTATGTGAAAATGCCGGACTACCGTTGGGGCATTTTTCTGGCGCCGCCGGAGCACGATCGGCGCGTGGGCTTCGGCGATCATTTCGGCCTGCCTGTATGGCAGGAAGTACCCGGCGAGTATCGCAACATGCTGCGGCGGCTGATCGTCACGCAGGGCGATACTGAACCGGCCAGCGTGGAACAGCAGCGGCTGCTGGGCCAGTCCGCGCCCAGCCTGTACGACCTGCGCAATCTGTTCCAGGTGAATGTGGAGGAGGGCCGCCACCTGTGGGCCATGGTCTACCTGTTGCATTCCTATTTCGGGCGCGACGGCCGCGAGGAGAGCGAGGAATTGCTGGAGCGCCGCAGCGGATCGAGCGATAAGCCGCGCATCCTGGAAGCGTTTAACGAGCCGATCGAAGACTGGCTGTCGTTCTACATGTTCACGACTTTCACGGATCGCGACGGCAAATACCAGTTGCTGGCGCTGGCGGAAAGCGGCTTCGATCCGCTCTCGCGCACCACACGCTTCATGCTGACCGAGGAAGCACATCACATGTTCGTGGGCGAATCCGGAGTGCGGCGGGTGGTGCGGCGGGCCTGCGAGATCATGCGTGAAACCGGCGACGACGATGTGCGCCGTCAGGGCGTCATCGATTTGCCGACTGTGCAGAAGTACATCAACCTGTGGTTCAGCCTGAGCCTGGATTTGTTCGGCGGCGAGGTTTCGAGCAACGCCGCCAACTTCTTCAGCGCGGGGATGAAGGGGCGCGCGCAGGAGCCTAAGTATGCCGATCATCTGGCGCTGGAAGGCTCTTATGCGGTGGCCGGCCAGGAGATTCCGTTGCGCAATGCCATGAACGAGGTGCTGCGCGATTCGTACATAGAGGATTGCGAGAAGTGCCTGGAGCGTTGGAACCGCGTAATTACGGAGCACGAGATTCCCTACCGGCTGCGGCTGCCGGACCGGCGTTTTCACCGGCACATCGGCGCGTACGCGGCGCACCGCTTCGACCCGGCGGGCCATCGCCTGACGGTGGAGCAATGGAACGAACGAAGCGACGAATTCTTGCCTGGGGAGAAGGACTCCGCCTATGTGCGGAATTTGATGGTGCCGGGCCCAAAGGGCGCCCCGGAGATCGGTAAGATCGCACACTGGATTTCCAAGCCGACCACCGGGATTCATGGCATGCCTTTCGAATTCGAGTATGTGCGGCGGGAGCAGTAGCGAGCGGCGTACAATAGCTTGGTATGTCGGTCCAATCGCTGATGATCTCGGGCTTCGCATCGTTCAAGGCAGTGCGGTGGAATCTCGAGAGTTTAAACGTCCTGATAGGCCCGAACGGCTCTGGGAAATCGAACCTCCTGCAAGCTTTGGATCTGATTCGCGCTTCTGCTGCGGGCAGCCTGCGCGATTTCGTGTTGAACAAGGGGGGATTTCCGCGTTTGCTGTGGGGCGGATCGTCCCAACAGATGGATTTCGAGATCGTCATGCCGTTCGTCATCAATTTCCCTGGCCGAGAGCCAGCTCATGAACCCACGTCGATCGTGTACCCGCTTCGCCTCGTGCCCGCTCCGCCGTCTGCGAGCTATCGCGTAGCCATCGAGATGTTCGGGTTTGAGGGCGGATCCGCCGCAGATTCTAAGCTGCTAGACCGTAATGAAGATGTGCTGCACGTGCCGGAGGACGGTGGCACCGTGCGCATCCATCCGATCAACAATCCGCCGGAGACGGAGACGGCTATCTCGATCATCTCGGCGCTGTGGCCCCATCCAGCCCCGTATCAGTTCCAGCAGAATTTGAGAGCCTGGGCAATTTACCATGATTTGCGAGTGGATGAACACGCTGAAATCAGACGACCCGCCGTGCTCCGAGACGAGAAACGCGTGGCCCCGCACGGACAGAATCTCACTCCTGTCCTGAAAACGCTGTACGAAGGTGACTTCAAGGACGCGATCGACAACGGCATGTCCGCGGCCTTTCCCGACGACTATCGCGACTTGTCCTTTCGCCAGACGGAGCCGGACCGTATCCAACTATACATCCGCCGAAAGCACGGCCATCGCGAGGACAGCGCCGCCGATCTGTCGGACGGAACTCTGCGCTTCCTGCTCTTGCTAACAATCCTAGCCACACCCGATCCGCCGCCGCTCATTGCCATCGACGAACCGGAGTCTGGGCTGCATCCGTCGATGCTGCCGATCATCGCCGAGCTTGCCACGGCGGCTGCCACACGGACACAGGTCATCCTCAGCACACACTCGCCGGAGATGCTGGATGCCTTCGGCGACACACTCCCGGCCGCGACCATCTTCGATTGGGTGGGCGACCACACGGAGTTGAGGACTGCTCGTGGCGACGAATTAAGGAAGTGGGTCGAGGACTACTCACTCGGACGCTTCATTTTCTCCGGCGAGGCCGCAGCCGTCTTGTGAACTTTGCGCTTTTCGTCGAGGGTTCCACCGAGCGCGCGGTACCCGCGTTCCTCAAGCGCTGGCTGGATCCAAGACTTTCGCGGCCGGTCGGCGTCAAACCGGTGCGTTTCAAGGGGAGTGGCGACTATCTCAAGAGCTTCGCCCAGCCTGCCAGAAAAGATCTCGATTCGGGTGGGCTGATCGCTGTCGTCGGACTTCTGGATTTGTACGGTGCGCCCCTGTCCTTCCCGCCAAACTTGACCGCGGATGCGAAGTACACCTGGGCCAAAGCCGAATTGGAGCACCGCGCCGAACACTCGCGCTTCCGACAGCATTTCGCGGTTCACGAAACTGAAGCCTGGCTGCTAAGCGAGCCCGGAATATTCCCCACCGCATTTCGCGACAGCCTTGAAAGCTACACAAGCCGGCCGGAGTCAACCTCCAACAACCACCAGCCAAGCGACTCGAGCAGCTATACAGAGCGAACGGCCGGGAATATAAGAAGGTCGAGGACGGCTCCGCATTATTCGGCAAACTCGACCCAAATCGGGCATATGAAAAATGTCCCCACCTGAGAATTCTTCTCGACGACATGTTATCGTTAGCAAAGGCCAGTGGCTACTGAGCAAATGAGCGATGTGAAAATCACATTCGGTGGCGCGATGGACGAAGAAGCAACGCGCCGGTTCGTGGACGCATGGCACCGCGCCGAGCGTGGCGATTCCTTCCATGAGCGCTACTTAGCGTTTGAATCCTGGGATGCCCTCGCCAAGAACCTAGCCAGGTCCCCCGGCGACTAATTCTACCCACCCCTCAAATCGATCCGCCATCCTCCCCAACGAAAATTCCTCAGCCCGTGCGCGTACCACGTGACGGTCCAGCCCAATCGCCGCTCGCACGCCTTCCACTAAACCGCCCACGTCACCTTGCGCCACCAGAATGCCGCTTCGGCCATGCTCCACAATCTCCACCGGCCCTCCCCTGTCGTACGTCACCACCGGCGTGCCGCACGCCATCGATTCAATCACCGTGTTTCCAAACGCCTCGATCCAGTGTGGCGTAACTAGCGTGGCGCGCGCGCCCGCGTATCGCCGCTGTAATTCTGCCGGCCTCAAGAACCCGTGATATACAACTTGTCCTCCCGCATCGCGCATCACCGCCTGCCAGTACGCCTGGTCCTGGATCTTGCCGCAGACATCCAGCGGCATGTCGAGCGCGCGGGCCGCCGCGATGCCATCCGCCAGACCCTTCTCCGGCGAAATACGCCCAGCCCAACATAGTCGCTCACCCGGGTGTGAATTGAATTGGAAAACCGCGGTATCCACCCCTCCGTACAAAAACTGCACGCGCGCGCTGTCAAGGAACGCATACGTGCGAACCTGCGCGTCCGTATACATGGCCAGCTTCAACCCGCCCTCCCGCCAACGCTGCTCGATCACCGCATCCACCTCATCCAAGGCGGAACAGATGGTAATCCAGTGTCCGACTGGTGTGCTGAAGAACGGAGTCAAATAAAACGGCAGCCAGTCGTAACTAACCCCGATCACTACGTCATACTGCCGCTGCAGCCGGATCGCCCGATCCCACATTTTCTCCAGCACGCCGTCTGGGCGGACCATAGTGTGCGCGGATCGCTCAGCGCGGGTAGCGCTCGGACTCGCGCCTCCCGCGACTTGATACAGAGTGACACCCGTGACCGGCACAACGCTTCCAGCCGGCGCGACAATTCCGACCGCGTGCCCGCGGTCCACAAGTATGGGTGCGAGACTCAGCAGGTGGGTTTCGACACCGCCGGCTTCCCCCGAACCAATGGGGCCCACCGGGGGTGCGACGAACAGGACGCGGCTGGGGCGCAAGCTATATGTTAGCCGGTCAATTCGCCATGTATGCAGTCAGGTCCCGGATAATCTGCTGCTCCTGCGGCGAAAACTGGCTATGGAATTCGTCGCCGTTCATGCTCGCCTGACGCTGGGCCTCCGGCAACGAACGCAGACGGACCACCTCGCGGTGCACTACCGGCTGACGCGCTTGAGGTAATCGGCGGAACTCGCGCAGACGGTCGCGCACGATCTGCTGCTTGTCCGGCGGAAGATGGCTAAAAGTGTCGTAACGGTCGCGTAGCGCCTTCTGTTCTTCCGGGCGCATCTGGTTGTACCGCGCAATGCGCTGGCGAATCTGCCGGGCGCGGCCAGGGGGCAGCTTGGCAAGCTCGCGTTCGCGCTCCTCGGGAGACATCCGGTTCCAGCGGTCGATCGGGTTCGCCGGAGGTTGCTGGGCGGCTACGGCGGTTGCGAGCAGAATCGCGAGCAGAACGGCACAACTGGCCCTGAGAAGGCGGGAGCGTCCCAGATCACCGGGCATCAGGATGCGCGCTTTCCCCCGAATCCGCCGTGCCGAACTGGCGCAATAAGTCCAGGTCGTCCAGAGTACGTTCCACCTGATTCGCGCGCACGATCTCACCGCTCCGTGCAGCCGGCGCGATGTAATCTGGGTGATACAGCAGCAGACCTGCTACCAGCAGAACACCGGCCGAAGCGGTCAACGGCAATGCCTGCCGAAGCGACATAGGACGGAATGGCCGCGTAAGACGCTCCCACCACGAGAAAGGCACTCCCTGCTCGATTCGGCGATACAGACGCTCATCGAAATCGGGCGAGACAGGCGGCGCCTCCCACGCATTCAAGGCCTGCCACACAGCCGCCTGATCCGCGACCATCGAGCGGCAATCGGCGCAACCCATCAGGTGCTGTTCCAGCGCGCGCGCGGATTCCGGATCGAGTGCGCCGGCGGCATAGGCCACAAGTTTTTCCGGGTCGCGGCTTTGAATTGGGCAATTCATGTGGATTCCATGTGCGCCAAACGGGCGCGCAACGTTTCGTACGCCCGGTAGAGCAGCGATTTTACGGCCGATTCCGAGCACTCCAGCACCTTCGCGATCTGGGCGTAAGGCATCTCTTCGTACTTGTGCAACAACACCGCAGTCCGCTGCTTTTCAGGCAGCGCGGCTACCGCCAGCCGGACCTCACGCAGTCTCACGGCGTAAACCAACTCCTGTTCCACCGTTGGCCGCCGATCGGAAACCTGGCGAACGGGGAGATCTGCGGACGCGTCGTCGAGCCGCTCCTGCCCCCGCTCGTGTTTTTCGTCGCGCAACCAGTTGAGCGCTAAATGCGACGCAATACGGAATAGCCAGGTCTTAAACTTTGCAGTCGCCTCATAGCTCGACCGGGAACGATACACGCGCAGAAAGACCTCCTGCGCCAATTCCTCGGCGACGGCCTGCTCCTGCACCAGCCGGTAGATAAAATGAATCACCGATGCCCGATGCTTTTCGAGCAGGACGCCAAAACAGGCGCCATCTCCGTCCTTGACGCGGAGCATCAGCTCTGCGTCGTAGTCCAGCATGCCTATGGCGGCCACCGCGGCTATCGCGGCTGCCCCCATATGAGTTTCAACCCCAGGCTCCATGCAAGGTTGCGCGTCAGCGTGCAAAAGTTACTCCCCCTTCAGACTACGATCCATCAACCTGCGGACGGCCTCTCGTGGAGGCAGCCCAAAATTCAACATTTCAAACATCTGAGCCGAAATTGGCATCTCCACTCCGCATCGGTGCGCCAAATCGACCGTTGCATTGGTTGTTTTGATGCCTTCCGCCACCATTTTCATGGAGCTCACAATCTCCTCCAATTTCCGCCCACGAGCCAACTCCAGGCCGACGGTGCGATTCCGGCTCAATTCTCCTGTACAAGTCAGCACCAAATCGCCTAACCCTGCCAAGCCGGCGAGTGTCTGCGGCCATCCGCCGAGCGCCGTGGCAAGGCGGGTCATCTCGGCCAGCCCGCGCGTGATCAAGGCCGCCTGTGTATTGCTGCCCAACCCCAGACCATGGCATACGCCAGCACCGATGGCCACCACATTCTTGACCGCGCCAGCGACTTCGACGCCCGCAGGATCCAGGCTGGTGTATAGCCGAAAGGTCGGCCCTGAAAAGCTCGCTTGCACGCTGGCTGCCAAAGACCGATCTGTGGAAGCCACCACCAGTGCAGTGGGATCGCCCCGGGCCACCTCGCGCGCGAAGGTGGGTCCGGAAATGACCGCGATGCGGGGTTCGAAACTAGCCGAAATGCATTCGTGGATCACCTGGGAGGCACGCAGCAGGGTGCCGTTTTCCAGCCCCTTGGTGGCGCTTACGAATACCATGGAGGGATCTAAGCACGGCAGCATCTGGCCGTAGATCGTGCGCACCAGATGCGACGGCATGACACTGAGCACGATCGCCGCATCCGCCAAAACCGCGGCAAATTCCGATTCCACCGACACGTTGGCTGGGAGGCAGAATCCGGGGAGGTATAGGTCGTTCATGCGAGTCGAGCGCATCCGGTCCGCGAGATCCTTTTCATACACCCAAAGACGGATGTGCGGGAAGCGGGGCGCCAGCACTACCGCCAGCGCGGTGCCCCAACTCCCGGCGCCGACGATGGTTAGCCCGCTGCCGGTCATCGCGACGCGCGGCTCCCGAAAGAGAAGACGGACTCGGTCCCGGCCCGCAGCCGCGCGATGTTTTCGCGGTGCCGATAGACGATCAGCGCCGCGCTGAGAATGGCGGCCGCCACGACCGTGGCCGATGGATGCTCGATCAGCCACACCGCTAGCGGGAAGGTCCCCGCGGCCACGATGGAGGCCAGCGAGATATGCCTGGTCCAGGCGGCCATCACCACGAAGACCACCAGCACCGCAGCCAGCGGCAGGGGCGTCAGGCAGAGCCATGCGCCAACGAAAGCGGAAACGGCTTTACCGCCGCGGAAACGCAGAAAAGCCGGATAAGAATGGCCGATCATCACTGCCAAAGCGGCGGCGCTCATCCACGCGGGACTCCCACCGGCGAGCCGGCCTTCCAGCCACACCGCCAAGTAGCCTTTGCCCATGTCGAGCAGCAGTGTGGCCACGCCCGCGGCGCGGCCGGTGGTGCGCAGGACGTTGGTGGCGCCGATATTGCCGCTGCCGGAAGCGCGCACGTCGCGCCCCGTCGTCAGCTTTACCAGCAGATATCCGAAGGGGATGTCGCCCAGCAGGTAGGCAATCGCAATTCCTAGGGCCGCGGTCATCAATCGCCTGTCGGAACGATTCCAGCATTTTCGACCATCAGCATGACGGTCCGCTCCGTAGCGCGGGTCCGATGGACAGTTCCTTTCGGAACGACAATTCCCTGCCGCGGCAATAGCTCGATGGTACGATCTTCCAGGTCGATCAACAGGCGGCCCTCCACAACGTAGAAGAACTCATCGTCCTCATCGTGCTTGTGCCAGTGATATTCCCCTTGCACCACACCCATGCGGACGACTGAATCGTTCACCTGGCATAGAGTCTGGTTGTACCACTTGTACTCGCACGCGTCGGCAATAGCCTTTTCGTCGATCGTTTCGAGCGGCTTGTTAAGAATGTTCAGGCGCGTTTCGTAGGGGAATGGAGGGGAGGATGCGGCCATTTAGATCTCTCCTTGCCCCATCATACCGCCGCTACCGCTGCTACTGCGGCTTGCAAGCGGAAACTCCGCAAGCTTGACGTAGACTGAGCCGGCGGACCCTGGTCGGCTCTTGTAAAGGAAAAAGCGATCGGCGTGGAAGCTGCCGAAATCGAGTGACGAATGCGCAGCGATGGCTTCCCGCAGTTTCTGCAAAGGCACGGGTTCCTTGATGCGCGCCAATGTTAAATGCGGGCTGAAAGGGCGGCCTTCCGGCTTAAGGCCCAGCGGGCAGAGGGCGCGATCGGTTTCCGCAGCCAGGGCCGCCAGATCCGGCGCGCCTTCCACACCCGCCCAGAACACGCGCGGGGTGTGTGCATTGGGGAAGAATCCCAGCCCGCGGATGTGAATCGGGATCGGTGGATGGCTGGGAATTCCAGCCAGCGCGGCGCGCAGGTCCGGCAGACGTTCTTCCGGCCAGTCGCCGATGAAGCGGATTGTCACGTGCAAATTCATGGTGGGGCTCCACTTGATGCGCGCCTCGGGGCGGAGCCGGTCAAGCAGAATATCGAGACTGCGCACGACTACTGGGGGAAGATCGAGACCGGTGAACAAACGCATGCTGCTGTCCAATCCTCAGGATCATTTGCATTTTAACCCCGGTCTCACTTCCGCGAAGAAGGACAGGCCAGGAGGCCTGTCCTACAGCGCCGTTTAATTTTGTTCCTGCGTGATGTGCGCGCGGCGGTTCTTCTGCCAGCACGCTTCATCGTGCTCGGTGCAGACCGGCTTGTCTTTGCCGTAGCTGATGGTCTTCAGTTGCGAATCCGGAACTCCTAGCGATGCGAGATACTCTTTGGCTTGATCGGCGCGCTTGTCGCCAAGCGCCAGGTTGTACTCTTCCGACCCTCGCTCATCGCAGTAGCCCTGCACGGTGAGCTTGTAATCCGGATACTGCTTCAAGATCTCCCCCAATGTCTTGGCGTCCGCGACCAGGGCTGCCTGCGCATCCGGGCGAAGATTATGCTTGTTGTAATCGAAGTAAGCATCCTGGATGCGGTTGAGTAGATCCTGTATCCGGATCTGAGTCGCCTGATCCGGCATTCGAGACGCAGTATGCACGAGAATGCTGACGCCAGCCGAGGCTGAGGCGGTTCCACCAGGACCGGTCGCCGTCAGCGTATAAACGGTGTCTGAGTTGGGAAAGACTCCCCGGCTCCCGGACTCCTGGACCGTGCCCAACGCCGGGGTAATCTGAACGTTGTTGGCGTGTTCCACGGCCCAACGCAAGGTGGTCTCGGCGCCTCTGTCGACAGTTCCGGGCGAAACGGCGAACAGGGAAATCACGGGTTTCTCAGGTGGGCTGGTTTTGGCCTGTTGTACCGCGGGCGGGGGCGTGGCCGGTTTCACGGCAACCTTCTTGGCGCAGCCGGCGGCGATCAGGCAGGCGGCTCCGGCAGTGGCGCATAGTAGCTTGTTCATTTGGTATTTCCTCCAGGAAAAGTTTCCTGTATATAAAATAGATCGGGAGCCGCGGCCAGGGGCATCCCGTTGATCGAGTATTTCCTGCCGGACGAATACGCGAGGCCGCTCAACCGCCGCCCGCCTGGTACCCGAAGAGGCCTTTTTCCTTGATCATCGCGGCAGCCTGCGGCGGCACCAGCTTCTCCCAGGTTGGATCGCCCGACCGGATACCAGCCAGTACTGCGCCCGGCGTGAAGCGCAACTCGCCCGGATCGAACTCGCGTATCGATTCGATGTAACCGTTCTCGACAAGATGTCTGTACATGTGCTTCAGTTCCGGTTTCACCTCGAGCCCGTCGGACGTAGTCAGCCCCGCGGCATCCGTCTCCTTCGTCGGATAAACCAACAGCTTGACGTGTCCTTGGAAAAGCCTGCCCAAACCCTCCAGGATGCCGCCTTCCAAATCTGTGTAATACTTCTCCTCGAAAATCTCGCGCAGGGTAGGGATGCCCATGGCCATCCCGATCCAGTTCTGCGTGTGGTGGCGCAGGTAGCTGGTGACCAAATCGAACCGCGTGTAATTCGAAACTAAGACCATCTTGCCCAGCAGGCCCAGAATGTCGACGCGCGCCAGGAAATCTTGATGATCGATGGTTTGCTCGGACATCAAGTTGTTCAAGGTCATCTCCATCACGGCGACCAGATCGTGTGCGTCCGGAGAATCCTGCTGAAGCTGGCGTACGGCGCGATCCAGGATTTCGAGCCCGACGTTAGTAACCGGCCGGAAGCTGCCCCGCCCAATCATCACCGGTTTGTTGTAGAGCACTTCGGCGGGTTGCACGACCTCGCCGTCGGCTGTGAACATGGCCGCGTCGGTGTGCCCCTGTTCGACGAGTTGCAGGCTCATCAGCCGATTGTCGACTTTGGCGAAGGCCGGGCCGGAAAACTTGATCATGTCTATTTCGATCCTGCGGCGGCTCAGATCGTCCATCAGCGAGGCGATTAGATGCGGGGGATCGTCCGCATAGTAGAATGCGCCGTAGATCAGGTTCACGCCGGCCAGGCCGAGCGCCTCCTGCTGTTCGACGGTAACCTGGTCGAGCATTTGCACATGCAGAATGATCTCGGAAGGCTCGCCGCGCGGCTCCGTCTGGAAGCGCACCCCCAGCCAGCTATGTCCCGCGGAACGGTGCGAGTGAGTTTGCGTGGCGGAGGTATCTGCGAATACGAAGAACGCCGTGCCCTCGCCGCGCGTTTGGTCCAGTCGCTCCACCAAGCGCTTGAACTCGTGGTCGAGCATGGCCTCCAGACGCTGGCGGCTGACGTAGTGCTGGGTCGTACCGTAAATGCCATCGCTGATGGCCATGGCATAAGCCGAAACGGTGAGGGCGATGGTGCCGGCGGCCTTACCGGCATGGAAAAACCAGCGGGCCACCTCCTGGCCGGCGCCAATTTCGGCGAAGGTGCCATACTTGCGGGCGTCCAGATTGATCTTCAGGGCTTTCGACCGTGCGCTGCCGGGTTCTTCCATCAACTCCTATCGTAATGCCACCAGCGCATCGATAGCGGCCGCGCGCGGCGCCGGAAAGTAGCGGAAGGTTCGCGGATTTAGGATGGTACACTGGTTGATTCCGGTTGACACCGGGCGCCAATGGCGTGACGATTCGTGTCAATGGAGTGAAACATGGCGAACTGCTGTACGGCGACCGTTTGTTCGATAGCTCTTCTCATCGCAGTTCCGATCGTCATTGCAAATAGCGTAGTTCAAGCAGCCACACTAACTACGATCCACAGTTTCGCCGGTTACCCCAGCGACGGCAGCGGGCCAGCGGGCGGCTTGGTTATCGGTCCCGGCGGGGTGCTATATGGGGCCACGTACTCGGGAGGGGCCGATAACTGCGGCACGGTGTTCTCCTTGACACCCCCCGCGTCGGGAGACGCCTGGACCCCTTCAGTCTATTCCTTTCCCACCGGACCGGACGGGTGGTGCCTCGGAGGCGCAAATCCGGTTGCGGGGCTCGCAATTGCCCGCGGCGGGGCGGTGCTCTACGGCAGCACGCAATCCGGTGGAAGCTGCTCCGGAGGGACGATCTTTGAATTGAGACCGCCGGCGGCGCCCGCCGGTTCCTGGGCCGAGAGCGTTGTCCTCAACGTGTGCGCGTTCCCGAGTTTAGCGGGTCCTAATAGCTCGCCGGTAGTAGGCCGCGACGGGGTGCTCTATGCCACGATTTTGGGAGACCCGTCCGGCGCCTCGGAAATCGGTAGAGTGTTCTCCTTGACTCCCCCGGCATCTCCGGGTAGATCCTGGTCGGAAACGGTCCTCCACACCTTCACCGGGCCTGGCGATGGCACCCAGCCCAACGGCGTTGCTTTAGGCTCCGACGGCCAGCTTTACGGCACGACTGAGTCTGGCGGGACCGGCCCCTGTTACGGCGGTTTTAGCGGTTGCGGGACAGTATATTCCTTGACCCCGCCAAAGATTCCCGGCGACACTTGGGTCGAAGCTATCCTTCATAATTTCACCGATCGTATTGGCGATGGAACCTTTCCGGTAGGGGCTGTTCTCGTTGGCAGCGACGGAGTACTCTACGGCGTGGCGTCTGCCGGCGCCCTGGGAGCGGTTTACAATGACTGCAGTGAAGGCTGTGGGTCGGTGTACTCCCTGATCCCGCCAGGGTCCTCGGGAGAAGGAAAGTTTTCGGTCCTCTATCAATTTACGGGTGTATCGAACGGTGACGGCGCTGTGCCCTCTGGAGGACTCACGGCCCTCCACGGCGTGCTTTATGGCTCTACCGCCTCGGGAGGACTCCCAGGCTGTTTCGACGAACAAGGTTGCGGTACAATCTTTTCCCTAACACCGCCAGCGTCTGTAGGGGGTTCCTGGACTGAAACGGTCCTCTACCGTTTCCCCAACGCCGCGCCCCCCGCGAGTCCGAACGGAAGTCTAGTCGCCGATAGCAATGGCATACTCTACGGCGTGACTTGGGCGGGCGGCGCTTTCAACCAAGGCACCGTGTTCTCGTTCACGCCGTAGGCCGCGATTTCGGCCAATGTTCGGGTTCCCCGTCAGTACCGTGTCTTACTCATATCGTAATGCGATCAGCGGATCGATCGCGGCCGCGCGCCGCGCCGGAATGTAGCAGGCGGCCAGCGCCACTAGCGCCAGCAACAGCGAAACAGCGGCGAAAGTGGGCAGATCGAAGGGCGTCACTTCAAAGAGAAAGTTCTTCAGCACCCGCGTGGCGGCCCATGCGCCGGCCAGTCCTATCGCCAGCCCGCCCGCGACCAGAGCCATGCTGCGCCACAGGATCATATGCACAATGTGGCCGCGCTGCGCGCCGATCGCCATGCGGATGCCGATCTCCTGTGTCCGCTGCGTCACCGAGTAAGCCATCACGCCGTAGATGCCTACGATGGCGAGCAGAAACGCGATGGAGGAAAATGACGCGAGTACGCGCGTCTGAAAGCGGGGCTCGGCCGTGGAGGCGTAGAGCAAATCATGCATGCTGGCGATAGTACTTATGGGTAAGTCTTTGTCTACGGCCCAGACCTGCCCGCGCAAAGCCGGCGCCAGACTGGCAGTGTCCGCATTCGAACGCACCACAAAGCTGACCTCCCCCAGGAAGAAGATTCCTTGCACTTGTGCGGCAGGCTGGTAAACCATCATGCGCCGATCTGCCGGGTTCTGCTGCCGAATCGATCCGGCCACTCCTACCACGGTCATCCAGTCGCTCTCCGCTTTCGGTTCATCGGCGAAGCTGATGCGTTTGCCGATAGGATCTTGATTCGGCCAGAAGCGACGGGCGAACGATTCGTCCACCATAGCCACGGGCGCCGATTTCAGAGTATCGTGTTTGTCGAACGGCCGGCCGCGCATGATGGGTATGCCCATCGCCCGAAAATAGCCCGGGCTGACGGCCGGTTTCACGGCGAGCGCATCCGGCGGCAGTTGCTGTCCGGCCAGTTTGAAATCTCCCCACACAAGGGGGTTTGACATGGGCAGCCAGTTCACCAAGCCCGCGGCGATTACGCCGTTCACGTGTGATATGCGGTCCAGGATCTCGTTATCGAATCGCTGGATTTGCGGGGCCGATTCGTACGCAGTGCCCTGCAGTTGCATGCTCATCGCCAGGACGTGCTCGGGCCGGAAGCCGAGATTCACGGCTTGCAGCTTCTCGAAGCTGCGGACCAATAGGCCCGCGCCGATCAGCAAAATCAGAGCCAATGCCACTTCCGTCATGACCAGCACGGATCGCAGCGCTCCGGAGCGGGCGCTGCCGCGGGTGGCCGCATCCTTCCAGTTTTGCGTCTGCCGGGCGCGCGTCAATTGCAGGGCGGGCGCCAGACCGAAGAGCAGGCTGGTGAACAGGGAAACGCCGATATTGAAGGCTAACACCCAGCCGTCGAACCGAACCTCGTCCACGCGCGGGATGCGATTTTCCGGCGCCAGCCGGATCAAGGCTTCCACTCCCCACAGCGCGACGATGAGCCCCAGCAGTCCCCCGATGACGCCAAGCACGGCGCTTTCGGTGAGCAGTTGCCGCGCCAGGCGCCACCGGGTTGCGCCCAACGATTCGCGAATGGCGATCTCCTGCTTGCGGGCCGAGGCGCGGGAGAGCAACAGGTTGGCCACGTTCACGCAGGCGATCAGCAGCACGCATCCCACGGCTCCCAGGAAGACCAGCAGAGCAAGCCGTACGTTGCCTACGACACTGTCGCGGAGCGGGGCGATGACCATTTCCACAGCATCGTCGTGGGGGTTGTGCGCGGCTGCCTCGATACGTGTGCCGATGGCGTCCAGTTCGGCCTTTGCGCGAGCCACAGTCGCGCCCGGCGCCAGCCGGCCAATCACCTGGCGGAAGGCATTATGATTGGCCGGGTCCAGGAACGCCGGGACCCACAGTTCCACGGCCGGGTCGAAACCAGCGGGCATAATGCCGACAATCATATGCGGTTCACCGTCGAGCGTTATCGATTTGCCCAGCGTATCGCCCCCCGCGCGGAAATGCGCACGCCACAAGGCATCGCTCAGGACCGCAACCTTGGGACGGCCCAGCGACTGTTCTTCCGGCAGAAACGCCCGCCCGAGTTGCGGCTGGACGCCGAGGGTGGCGAAGAAGTTGGTAGTCACCTCCTCGCCGTGAATTACCACCGGATCGCCGGCTCCAGTGCCGTTCCAATTCACGAGGTGGTAGGCTGCAAGCTGCTGGAATGCCGTACTGGCGGACCGGTAAGCGATGATTGAGCGATCCATCATCGGCCCGCCGAGGAAGACATCGGGCTTCTTTGGCATGGGCCGGACAGTGTACAACTGGGATGGCTCATGGTAAGGCAACGGCCGCAGCAGCACCGATTCGACCACCGTAAACACTGCCGTGTTCGCGCCGATGCCGATGGCCAGCGCGCCGATCGCGACCGCGGTAAAGGCCGGATTGCGGCGCAGGTTGCGGAAGGCATAGCGCAGATCGGCTTTAAGACCGGCAAAGGTATTCATCGACGATTCCCCCGCATCGTGTAGGCAGGCCTTGGACCATTTTGTGCTATGCCTGGGAGGATTCGTTTCAATAGTTTAGGCCAGCGGACGAACGCGGGCGGTGTGCGGCCGTGGGATGCGGTGAGGCGGAAGCGAACAGATCCTGAGTCTTCGTATTAGGGGGCTGTTGCCGTTCCGCCGCGATACTCGAACACTACCAGTGTAATATCGTCGGCCTGTGGAGCGCTCTCCGTGAATGCCGCTACCGCTGCGGCCAGGGCATCGTGGAGTTCCTGGCAAGATCCGGCATGATGCTCCCCGACCACCTGGCGGAGCTTCTGCCGGCCGAAAAACTCGCCCTGGAGGTTCTGCGCTTCGGTAACCCCGTCCGTATAGATGACGATCTTATCGCCGTCGGTCAGCATGATCTCGCTAACCGCGAACTCCGCGGACTCCATCAGCCCCACCGGCATGGCTGTCGCGGCCAGCGACTCGATGCCGCCCGGCTGCCGCACGATCAGCGGCGGGCAATGGCCGGCATTGACATAATACAGCCGGCCCGACCGCTCCAGCAGGCAATAGAAAACCGTGGCGTACTTCTCACCCGCAGTGCGTTCATTCAGGAAGATATTGATGCGTTCCAGGCGTTTATGCAGCGCCGTATCGCCATGGCTCACGGCCAGAAACGCGCCTTGCAGCAAGGAAGCCAGCAGCGCGGAACTGACGCCTTTGCCGGAGACATCCGCAACCACGGCGGTCCAGGCGTTCGGGCCGGCGGGAATCACATCGTAATAGTCGCCGCCCACCTGATGCGAGGCCACACTGCTGCCGCAGGCGCGGAACCAGCCGTCGGAAGGCAGGCTGCGCGGCAGCAGCCCCTGTTGAATGTTCCGCGCTACGTCCAGTTCCTCCTCGATCTTCTGCTTGATGCGTTCTTCATCGAGCAGGCGGGCGTTCTCCAGAATGGTGGAGGCTTCGATGGCCAGGGTTTGCAGCAGCTCGCGATTGCCGCCCGCCAGGTCGGCCGTGGCCAGCCGGGAATCCAAGTAGAGGACGCCGGCCGTCTCCTCGGCAGTGGAAAGTACGTTGGTGGCGTCGCCGCGCACCTTGCTAAGCCGCACCAGCGGCACGGAGATCACGCTGCGCAGTTCCAGGTCGACAACGCTACGCTCCGGACGGAACTCGCCGGTGCCCTGGGGATCGAAGTTCATGGAGAGTAGATCGCGGCGCTGCTCGAGCGCACGTTTGATGACGCGCCGGGGAACCCGCAGATCGCTGGCCGGAAGCGTCGCGCCCTGGCGGTTGCGGGCCACGCGGATCTCCAGTTCGCCGCTGGTGCGCAGCAGCAGGAAGCCGCGTTCCGCGCCGGTAATGGCCAGCGCCGCATCCACCACGGAGTTGAGCACGTCTTGCAGAGATAGCCCGGTTTGCAGGGTACGCGCCACATCCAGAATGGCGCGCAGCTTGGCCAGATTGGCGCCGGCGCCCGCGATGCCGCTGATTGGGCCGGACTTCTCGTGCGCTCCGAATTGGTCGATCAGCCGGCTCAACTCGGCGCCGTCCTTAGCGAAGACGAGCTGATAGGAATCCGGAAAACCAAACTCGATGCGGTCGGAGTTGCGCAACGCGTGGCTTTCCACCCGCTTGCCGTTCACATAGACGCCATGCCGGCTGCCGGCGTCTTCAATGCTGTATTCACCGCCCTCGCGAACGATGCGGGCGTGCAAGCGCGAGGCGCGGCTGTCGCGCAGAATCAAGTCGTTATCCGCTTGGCGTCCGATTTTGAAAGGCAGCGGCGCAAGTTCCACGCGGGAGCGATGGCCGTTCGGATCGATAACGATTACGGAGGCCGAGGGCGCGCGATCCACCGTGGTGGCTTCCATCAGGCGGAGGTGCGCTTGGCGCGGGGCCGGTGCGGCGCACCCGGTGCAAGCGGCGCACCGCTCACTAACGGCGCGTCCGGAAACCCGTGCTGCCGCGCTCTGTCCAACTCCAGCGCGCGCAGCGACTGGCAATGCGCGCAGTATCCACCGACTTCGGTACGCGCCAAAAGGATTTGAAATCCGAAATGGCTTTCGATCTGCTTGCGCAACCGTTGCAGGGGTTCGCCGAAAAACTCTTCGACCTTGCCGCAACGCAGGCAGATGACGTGCGCGTGCTCCTGTTTCAGGCGGGTTTCGTAGTAATGCTGGTCGCCCTCGTGGTGCATGAGGTCCAACTCGTCCACCATGCCGCCGGCCTTCAGCATTTTCAGCGTACGGTAGACCGTCACGCGGTTTAGTTTGGGATCTTTTTCCTTGGCCAGTTGGAACAACCGTTCGGCATCCAGATGCTGTCCGGTCTGGTCGATCAACTCAAGCAGGAGCTGGCGCTGGCGAGTGAGCCGCACGCCCTTCTCTCGCAGAGAGCCCTTGATGGAGTCGACGGCCATAACCGGCTTCTCACATTCTAGCAGGCCAGTGCCTTAATACTTCGGGCCCAGTCCCAGCGCAATAATCGAAAGCGAGTCCAGCTTGCCGCTGGCTTGCAGGTTTTGATCCTGCTGAAACCGGCGTAACGCGTCCGCGGAGTCCTGATTCCAAACGCCGGAAGCCTCTCCATGCAGATAACCTTTCTGGGCCAGTGCCGACTGAATTTCCTTGTAGCGGTCGGCCGTGGGCGCCATTTGTCCCGGCCGCCATTTCGACGGCGCTGCCTGCGCGGAATGGGCGGCGGTCTTTTGGCCCGCGTGCGCCGAGCGCGCTGTTTTCATGGCTGGCTTGTGTTGCGCACGCCGCATCGGCGTCGTTCTCTTCGGAGAGCCGGTCGCCGCGGCCTTGGGATGCGTGGACTTTTTCTTCTGGACAGTAGCCGCCAGCAAACCCGCCGAGCAAATCAGCCCGGCGGCCACTATCGCGATGGATCTTCTAAACTGCAATCGTCCTCCGTCTATGGATGGCTGGGCAAAGCGCCCGCCGGGAACACCGGACTCCATTCGCCGCGGCCGGTTTGCCGCAGTACCCGGAAGGCCACCGCATCGCCCGGCTTCAGCGTATGCTGGATGCGCGTAACGTCGTCGGTAGAATGCACCGGCTGCCGGTTGATCTCCACGATTACGTCGCCTTTCCGCAAGTCGATATCCTCCGCGAATGAATTCTGCTCCACGGAACTGACCATGACGCCGTTTTGCTTGATCCCCATATTCTCGCGGCGGGCATCGGTCAGGTTTTCGATGGCGATGCCAAACAGGGCCTGAGTGCCTTCCGCAGGGCCGGCCTCCTGCTCCTTCCCGTTTCCGAACCGCTCCGGAAAGACCTTCGCGAGGTCGGCCACCACGACATGGAAATCCATTCGCTGGTGTTCGCGCAACACGGTCACCGTAAGTGGCGTGCCGATAGGCGTGCTGGTGACCCGGTCGACCAATTCGCCGCCATTGCGAATGGGCTTGCCGTTCAGGGCCACGATGATGTCCTCGGGTTTGATGCCCGCCTTATCCGCAGGTCCGTTCGCCGGCACCTGCTCGACGAATACGCCCTCCGGCGCACCGTTGGCTTTCAGCAGCGCCTCGGCCCTGGGGGTGCCGGACGGAGTGAAACTGATCCCGATGGATCCGCGCACGACTTTGCCGTTCTTGATGATGTCGTTATAAACCTTCACCGCTTCGTTGATAGGCAGGGCGAAACCGATGCCTTGATAACCGCCCGAACGGGAGGCAATGGCCGTATTGATGCCGACCACTTCGCCATTGATGTTCAGCAGCGGACCGCCGCTGTTCCCGGGATTGATGGCGGCGTCGGTTTGCAGAAAATGCTGAAACTGCTGTAAGGGGTCGACGTCGCGTTCCTTGGCGCTGATGATGCCCAGCGTCATGGTCTCCTCGAAGCTGAACGGGGAGCCGATCGCGATGGCCCAATCGCCCACTTGCACTGCGTCGGAATTGCCGATGCGGGCGGGCGCCAGATTGCTCTTGCCCTCCACGCGGATCACCGCCAAGTCCGTGGCCGAGTCTACGCCCACAACCTTCGCGTCATATTCGGTGGTGTCGCCCATAAACTTGACTTGAATCCGGTCGGCTTTCTCCACCACGTGATTGTTCGTAAGAATGTAGCCCGCCTTGTCCACTACCACCCCGGAGCCCAGGGCGTTGGTGCGGTGTTGCGGAATATTCGGCGCATTGCCGCCAAACGGGTTGCTAAAGAACCGCTGGAAGAAGTCTTCCATGTTGCCCTGATCGCCCTGACCCTGGTCGCCTTGATCCTCATCGTCGCCCTGATCGGGTTGCTGGGGAGCGGCGCGACGGCGATTGCGCGTGGGCGCCTTGGGCATATACGTGGTCGAGATATTGACTACGGACGGCTCAACCTGCTTCGCGATTGTGGCGAACGAGTTCTGCACCTGCACGGGATTGGGGATCGTGAGGGGCGTTGCCCCGGGCGCCGCGGTGTTGTCCTTTGCGGCTTTCGCACCGGTGTTCACCAACGTGCCGATCACGATACCGATGGCCAGCGTGAAAAGGATCAGGGTAAAAGACAGCAGCTTCTGTCTACGCAACTTGTCAAAGAAACTCATGGTATGGCTCGCTCCTGGGCGGACTTCCGACCTTCTAATATTATACTGCGGACCCAGCCTTCGTCAGGCGTCTCGTTGCACGTCTCGATCCAATGGATGCCCTCGCGGTTGGAACGGTTTCAACTCCACCACCAGGACGCCCGCCAGGATAAGGCCAGCCCCCGCCGCGGCCTGCGTGGAGAGAGTTTCTCCGGTCAGCAGGTAGGAAGTAATCCAAGCGAATACCGGTTCCAGCATGAAGATCAGCGCGGTACGCGTGGACGTGGTGTATCGTTGCGCCCACGCTTGGAAAGTAAAGGCCAGGGCCGTGGCGAAGACACCGGTGATGACGATGGCAGCCCACACCTGCGGGGTCCATCGGATGCGGGGCGTTTCCATGCCTCGGAAAAGCGTCCAGGCCAGCAGCGCCGAGATTCCGATCTGGGCCGTCGCCAACAGTTCGAAACTGGCCTTGGCCGAGTAGCGGCTCAGGGTGAGGATGTGGGCGGCGTAACAAGCCGCGCAGCAGATGGTCAGCAGGTCGCCGCGATTCATGGCCAGCGTGGCGCCCGGCAACGTCATCAGGGCCATGCCGCACGTGGCCAGGAGAACCCCGCCTATCTCCAGCGCGCGGGGTGTCTTCCGATAGACCAACGCGGCGAGCAACGGCGTCATCACCGCGGTGAGGCCGGTCAAGAAGGCCGATTTCGGGGCGCTCGTGAATTGCAGGCCAATGGTTTGAAATGCGTATCCGGAGAAGAGAAATACGCCAGCCAGGGCGCCACCCGTTAGCGACCAGCGGGGATTTCGGGGATGGTTCCACGATCCCCGCGAAGAGGCGCGGAACAAGAGCAACAAAACCACCGTCGCCAAGGTGAATCGCAGGGCCAAAAAGAGGATCGGCGATACATCGCGGAGGGCCTGCTTAACCAAGACAAAAGTGGATCCCCAAATGAGGGTATTGACGACTAGCGCGGCTTCGGCGCGGCTTCTCACTGCGGCGTCACGAGCGCGGTGGCGGCCCCGAACTGAGGATCGCGCAGCAACAGGCACAGTGTCAGCAGAATGCGCTTCAACCCCAAGTCGCGGCCCTCGGGCTTAAACCATTCCTGAGTTGTGTGCGCGCCGCCGCCCTGGCCGCCCGCCCCGATCGAAACGGCTGGGATACCCAGCGACATGGGAATGTTGGCGTCGGTAGAAGCGCAATCCAGGTGCGAGCGGATACCCAAATGGCTATCCACCGCGCGAAGATAGTTGAGGATGGGCGAGTGCTCGGCCAGGTTGGCGGCAGGCCGCGAGCCAATCTCGCGAATCTTCACCGCTATTTTGCCGCCCGAGGCCCGCTGATTCTCGATTTCGAGCGCGCGCTCGATCGCGTTGGTGAGCGCATCGACAAGTTCATCCATCTTCTGATTACTCTCGGAGCGGATGTCGACTTTGGCGCGCGCCATCGCCGGGATCGCGTTCACGCTGGCGCCGCCTTCGATGAACCCCACATTGAAGCTGGATTTCGGCGGGCCCGTCAAACGCGCGTCGGAGAATTGTGAGATGGCGCGGCTGAGCGCGTGTACCGGGTTGCCCACGCCATAATCGCTCCAGCTATGTCCGCCGGGACCGGTGAATATCACCTCGAAGCGGCGGCTGCCGAGCGCGCGATTTGTGATGTGATCGGTCGAGGCGCCATCCAGCACCAAGAAGGCTCCGATCTTCCTTCCCAGCGCCGACTGCTTACAGAGGTGCCGCATACCGCTCAAGTTGCCTTCGCCTTCCTCTCCTACATTGGCGACCAGCACCAGATCGGCATGCCAACCCTCGACCGGAGGGCAGATTTTCAGAGCGCGCGCGATAGCCAGCAGGGCAGCCAGGCCGGCGCCGTTATCGGAAATGCCCGGACCGCGAAAACGCCCGTCCGGCTCCATGCCGATGTCTTCCTTGACGCGCGGCGCCAGCACCGTGTCGAGGTGCGCGGTGAGGGCCACATAGGGCCCCTCCGAGTGCCCATCCGGAGTAGCGATCACATTGCCGGCGCGATCGATATGGCCCTCCCATCCCAGATTGCGGAACTGCCCAACGATCCACTCGGCGCGCTGTTGTTCGAGGAAGGTGGGCGCGGGCACGCGGCAGATCTGCAGGTGGATGTCGTTGATCCACTGCTTCTCGCGCGTGAACCACTGGAGGCACTCGCGCATGCCGCGCAAATCGGCCGCTTCGCCGACCAAGCCGGAGATAGGTGCGAGGTCTGCCGCCATGCTCTTCAGTTTAGCAAGCGGCTGGGCAATCGCTCCCCAACAGTTGCGGCGAGGTAGCGCGCTTCAGGCGCCACCCCGCCGCACATGCCGGCAAGAAGGAATTGCTAATACCCCTGCGAGCCGCCGGAGCCGGATGTACGGGTGCGCGGCGTTTCCTTTTCTTGCGAGCCGCCGTGTGTGTGGGTGCCGGATGCTTCCATTTGATGCTGGCCCTGCAACCAGTTGTCCAAATCCTTCTGGGCCTGGTCGCGGGATATGCCATAACGTTCCTGCAGCTTGCCGAGGAACTGGTCTTTCTTACCGCCTATAACCTGCAGGTCGTCGTCGGTCAGCTTGCCAAATTTCTCGCGCACAGAGCCTTTCATTTGTTTCCACTTACCTTCGACTTCATTCCAGTTCATAAATATAAAACCTCCGGGTAGATTGGTGCACTCAGACTGCCTTTGTGCGTGCTGCTACAATCCATTTTCAGGGGTCATATGATACGATTCTCGGCACTACTAACAGGGTTGTTGCTGCTGCTGGCGCCAGCGGCCGCGCGGGCAGCCGTAGACCCCGCCGGATTATGGGAAGGCACCATCAAGACCCCCGACGGCGGCGCCTTGGGTATTCTGATCAACCTGCATCGCGACGGGGATAAGTGGGTGGCGGAGATGGACGTTCCATCACAAGGGTTGTCCGGATTGCCGCTGGATAACGTAAAGGTGGACGGAACCGGCGTAGGCTTCCCGCTTCCAGGCGGTGGCGACCCGCATTTTGACGGCAAGTTATCCGCGGACGGCAAGAGCATCTCCGGCAATGTCGCCGCGGGGGGCCAATCGATTCCGCTCGACTTGAAGTGGAAATCCGAAGCGAAGGCCGTGGAGAAAGTGGCGGTCGCCAACAGCGGAGACGTGCAAGTGCTGGAGGGCGTGTGGGAGGGCGCGATCGACGTCAACGGTACGCCGCTGCACGTGCGATTCAGCTTCACTAAGAACACCGACGGTAGCGTCGCGGCCACGTTCGATAGCGTCGACCAGGGCGTTAATGGCGTGCCCGTCGCCGGCATCGCGCGCACGGGAGATACCGTCAAGGTAGATATGAAGGGGATCGGTTGTACCTACGAAGGCACACTGAACAAAGAAGCCTCCGCGATGACGGGGACGTTTAGCCAGGGCGGCGGCAGCGTGCCACTCAACCTGCAACGCAAGAAAAGCGAGACGAAGAACTGAGCGGGCACATCGGCGATTTTCCCGAGAGTTTGCCTGAAGCTTTGCCTGAAAGTTGGCTGCGTGGGCCCTTGCCGCAGGTACATGCGGTGCTCGCGCCGGCGCTGTATACCTTTCAGCAGACGCGCGAGGACCTGGCGCGGCATACCGAAGGGCTTACGGTTAACCAGGTGTGGGCGCGCCCTCACGGACTGGCGCCGCTGGGCTTTCATCTCCGGCACATCGCCGGCAGCGTGGATCGTTTGACGGCTTATCTCGAAGGGCGGCCCTTGGATGCAGCGCAGATGGGCGCGCTGGCGGCCGAGATGGAACCCGGCGCAAGTGTCGCGGAATTGTTGGGCGACATCGACAGGATGCTGCGGCGGGCCGAGGATGTCGTCCGCGCGATCGATCCGGCGACCCTCGCCGCGCCGCGCTGGGTGGGGCGAAAGCGTTTGCCAACGACCGTAATCGGATTGTTGGTACACATCGCGGAACACACGCAACGCCATTTGGGACAGGCCATCGGCGCGGCACAGTTGGCGCGCGTGTGCGGCGATGGCGCCGGTCCTAGCTCGCCCAGGTAATGAGGCCGGGCACGAAGCGCGCGGCCAGATCCGGATGATGCGGCAGGACGCGGACGGTGTAGCCCTGCAAGCCGCTGCGCCAGCAGGGGACGCCGGTAGCTTCGAAGATGTGCTCACCGTTGCCCGGACCGGCGACACAGCGCATTGGGAAAGTAGCCGGCTGCATGAGTTCGCCCGCGTTATCCAGGGCCCCTAAATACAGCTCGACGGTTACGTCATCCGGGGACAGCGCGCCTAGCTGAACGCGCGCACGTACGCCCAACAGGTCGCCGACTTTGGCCGTACCCGCCGGACCGTCTTCCAAAGGTCCCACCCGCACTTGCGGCCATTCGCGGCGCGCCAGGTTCAGCCAGGACGCCAGCGCGCGGGCAGCCGCGGCGGAATCCGCCTCCAGCCGGCCGAACCGCTCGAAGGCCGGCAAATAGAACCGCTCCGTGTATTCGCGCACCATGCGATGGGTATTAAAAGTGGGGCACAGGTTCTTGAGGGATCCCTTCATCTGCGCAATCCAGCGGCGGGGCAGCCGATCCGCGCCCAGCTCATAAAACGTGGGTACCACATCCCGCTCCAACAAATCGTAGAGCGCCTCGGCTTCCACCTGATCCTGCTGTTCCGGATCATGGTAGGGCTCGCCGTTGCCGATGGCCCAGCCGATCGATTCGCCATCGGGCCGGGGCGCATGCCAGGCTTCGTCCCACCAGCCATCCGGAGTGCTGAGGTTCAGCGCTCCGTTGGCCGCGGCTTTCATGCCGCTGGTCCCGCTGGCCTCCATAGGTCGCAAGGGTGTATTCAACCAGATGTCGCAGCCCTGCACCAGGTATCTGCTGACGGCCATATCCTGGTCTTCCAGGAAAACAATATGGCGGCGGAACATCGGATCCCGCGCCAGGGCCACGATCCGCTGGATGAGATCCTTGCCACCCCCATCGCGGGGATGCGCCTTACCCGCATAGATTATCTGTACGGGCCGCTTGGCGTCGCATAGGATGCGTTTCAAGCGTTCGGGATCGCGCAACAGGAGTGTGGCGCGCTTATAGGTGGCGAAGCGCCGCGCAAAGCCAATCGTTAACGCTTCGGGATTCAAAACCTCTTCCGCGGATCCGACTTCGGATTGCGGCGCGCCGCGGCGCTTCAATTGATCGCCCAGCTTCCGGCGGGCGAACGCCACCAGCCGCTCCCGCCGGCGCTCGTGTGTACGCCAAAGCTCTTCGGCCGGAATCGTCTCCACCCGCTTCCAGATAACTCCGTTGGCCGCTTCTCGCCACTGCGGACCCAGGTAGCGGTCGTACAACTGGTTCATCTCGTTCGAAATCCAGGAGCGGAAATGCACGCCATTAGTCACATGCCCGATGGGCACCTCTTCGACCGGCACGCCGGGCCAGATCCCTTGCCACATGCGCCGGCTTACCTCGCCGTGCAGTTTGCTCACGCCGTTGCTGCACGCCGCCAGCCGCATGGCGAGTACGGTCATGCAGAATTGCTCGTTTGGATCGCCTGCATTTCGCCTTCCCAGCGCCAGAAAATCGTGGCGCTTGAGCCCGAGCGCCTGATAGTACTCGGCGAAATAGCGTTCCATCAGGTCCGGAGCGAAGTAATCGTGCCCCGCTTCGACGGGCGTGTGGGTGGTAAAGATCAGGCTGGGGGACGCCAGTTCGCGCGCCTCGCGGAACGAAAAACGGTAGCGCTCCATCAGCCGCCGCACATGTTCCAGGGACAAGAAGGCCGAGTGGCCTTCGTTCATGTGATAGACGGCTGGCTGGACTTGGGCGGCTTCGAGCGCTCGGTAACCACCGACACCGAGCAGGATCTCCTGCTTCAAGCGCATTTCATTGTCGCCGCCGTAAAGCTCGCCCGTGATTTCGCGGTCCGCGGGGCTGTTCGCCGCGACATTCGCGTCCAGCAAATAGACCGGCACTCGTCCGGCCTGCGCAACCCAGATGCGCGCCGTCACCGTGCGCCCGGGATATTGCACTTCGATCGTCGAAGGCTGGCCGTCCGCCCGCATCAGCGGCCGCAGCGGTAGATTATGGAAGTCGTTAGCCACATATGCTTCCTGCTGCCATCCGGCCTGGTTCAGATACTGCCGGAAGTAGCCCTGTTGATAGAGCAGGCCCACTCCCACCAACGGCACTCCCAGGTCGCTGGCCGACTTGACGTGATCTCCCGCCAGCACACCCAATCCGCCCGCGAAAATAGAGAGGCATTCGGTCAGCCCGAACTCGGCGGAGAAATAGGCGACCAGCAGCTTGCCGGCCGGCGAATGCACGCGCCGAAACCAGGAATTCTCTCCCATACGGTTCGCTAAGGCGCGCGAAACGCGCTCCAAGTGCGCCAGGAAGGAATCATCCGCGGCGGCCGCTACCAAACGCATCTGATCGATACTGCCCAGCATTTGGACCGGATTGCGGCCGGTGGAATCCCACAGGTCCGAGTCCAATCGCCGGAATAATTCGATGCTGTCGTGGTCCCACGCCCAACGCAGGTTGTAGGCGAGTTCCCGCAACGGCTCCAGCGGCTCGGGCAGGGACGGGATCACATTAAAGACGCAAACCGGTTTCAATTTTCTTGCACCCTGAGTATTCATCGGCTTACCGCGCGCATCGCCTTAGTCTGCGCCAAAGTCAATGGCTGATTTGCACCGGATTCATGAGAAGTATCGATCTGCGGCGGCACACACCTATATTGGCCATCCATTGGCCATTCATGGACAACGGATTGAACAGAGATAAACGCAGATTCCCGGATTCGAGGGTGCAACGGAAGGCCGGTCTGTTACTCCTGTTCGGGGCACCGCTGCTGTGCGTCCCAGCCTTCGCGCAAACACGCCTGGAAGAGTACGCTCTGATCTTGCAGGATCCGCCGCTGGCACGGCAAATAACGGCGCGCGGGCGTATCGAATCGGCACAACGACAGCTTCGCAGCGAACTAGCGCGTCGCAAGATACGGATCGCAGGCTCGGTCGAGAGCTTGCTGAACGCCGTCTTCGTGCGCGTGCCCCGCGAGCGTGCCGCGGATCTGCGTGCGCTCTCCGGAGTAAGAGATGCGGTCCGTCTACCGCGGATCCAGCGGAATCTCAACGTCGCCGTCAATCTGGTGAACGTGCCCCCGGCTTGGGCCGCTCTTGGCGGCATGGCGAACGCGGGCGCCGGAGTCAAGATTGCCATCGTCGACAGCGGTATCGACAACACGCAGCCGGCATTCCAGGATGCGTCGTTACAGCCGCCGGATGGATATCCGTTGGGCCAGACGGCTTATACCAACGGCAAGATCCTCGTGGCTCGCAGCTATGAACCGATGTTCGCCCTGCCGGACGACACCACCCCGCGTGACCGTTCGGGCCATGGCACCGCCCTGGCCACTATTGCGGCGGGCGAAACCAATACGGGCCCGCTGGCCGCCATCACCGGCGTGGCGCCCAAAGCCTGGCTCGGCAATTACAAAATCTTCGGCACTCCCGGGGTGAACGATACCACTACGTTCGCCGCCGCAATCCAGGCTTTGGAAGATGCCGTTGCAGACCATATGGATATCGCGTTAGTAGCTTTCGGCAGCTTGCCCCTCAGCGGTCCGCTGGATGGGGACTGTCTGCAAAGCGGCGTGCCGGCCGCATACCAAACCGATTGCGATATCCTGGCACAGGCGGTCGAGAACGCCGTCGCGTTGGGGATGACCGTGGTGGCTGCGGCCGGCAACGATGCGCAATCCAGTTTGCAGCCGCCCGCCCTGAATTCCATCGATTCGCCGGGCACCGCGCCATCGGCCATTACGGTAGGCGCTTCGACGAATGCGCACATCCTGTTCGCCGCCGTGCAACTCAACGGATCGAGTGTGCCCTCCAATCTGGAAACGCTGGACGCGGTTGTCGGGGATGGCGTCAAGCTGACCGGCCCGTTGACCGCTACGCTGCAAACCATCACCCAGACCGACCCCACGGGACTGGCCTGTTCCGCTTTGCCGGGCGGCTCGCTCACCGGCACGATTGTTCTCATTGAGCGGGGCAACTGCGACTTCTCCACCAAGATCGATAACGCTCAGCAGGCTGGCGCCATAGGAGTGGTTCTCTATCAGGATCCGAGCCACCCGGCCGATCCGCCATTCAGCGCGCTGGGGGCTGGGAACACCGGCATTCCGGCCATGATGATCTACTACGCGGACGGCCAGGCGGTGCAAGCCTATCTGGCATCTGCCCCGGCACCGGGTCCCAACGTTCAAGGTACGCTGAACCCGGCCTTGCATGTGGAGAGCGCCATCTCGAACCTCGTTACGGACTTTACCTCGCGTGGGCCTTCCATCGATTACTCGATCAAACCGGAACTCGTGGCAGTCGGCCAGGGAATTTATACGGCCACCGAATCGCTGGATCCGGTAGGCGATCTTTACGATCCGACCGGTTACACAACGGTGCAAGGCTCCAGTTTCGCGGCAGCTATGGTGGCCGGCGCGGCGGCGCTGGTTAAGCAGGCGAATCCGGGCTTCACGCCGGCGCAGATCAAGTCTGCGTTGGTCAATACCGCCAGCATCGATTCCAACGACATTGCCGACGACTCCGATTCCGGCGAACTGTTGATTACTTCTGTGGGTGCGGGCAAGCTGAACGCGGCGGCGGGCCTGGCGGTCGGGGTGACGGTTCAACCCGCGACCGTGTCGTTCGGTTGGGCCGGATCTAAGACGGCGCAGCTCAGTCCGGTCGCATTGACGATCACGAACACCGGCAAGGCCGCCGCGGCTTTCCGGATTTCGGTCGTGCCCGACATGCTTGCGCCCGATCCCGACGCGACCGATGGGGTCACCGTATCGCCGGGGAGCTTGCAACTCGAGGCGGGGCAGCAGGGGGTGGTCTATGTATCTCTGGCGGGCCACTTCACGGTTCCGGGAATCTACGATGGCGTCATCGCCCTCGCGGGCCCGGGCGCTAACTTGCGCGTGCCTTACTGGTATCTGGAGAGCGATGGCGTGCCGTTCGACATTCTGCCGGTATACGACAGCAGCTTCTCCGGCACGGTAGGCGACACGTGTTGGTATCTGGCATTCAAAGTGGTGGACGCATATGGAATCGCCGTCTCCGACCAATCCGCCGCGTTCAGCGTGGCGCAAGGCAGCGGCGCGCAGTCCACTTCCGCCTCGTGTCCGGCGGGCATGCCACCCGGCCCGTCCGCGCAGACCAACGCCTACGGAATTGCGTGGACCAACGTGGATCTGGGATCGGCCGCCGGCGATCAAGTCTTCCAGGGTCAGGCGGGAGGCCTGACGACGACCTTCAATGCCGCCGTACGCCCCGCGCCGTCGATTGGCGTCAATGGGGTGGTGGATGCCGCCAGCAGTCGGGTGGGCAAGGGGCTTGCACCGGGGTCTTATATTTCGATCTATGGAACGGCCTTGAGCGATGCCACGCAGAGTCTCTCCACAGGCTTCCTGCCATTCTCCATGTCCGGAGTCAGCGTGAGCTTCGCGTCGCCGGACGGCACACAGGGCTGGCCCGGACGCCTGTGGTATGTCAGCCCCACGCAAATCAACCTTCAGATTCCGTGGGAACTGCAAGGGCTGACCTCCGTGCAACTAGCAGTCAACATTGCCGATGTGAGTGTGCCTTACACGATTCCGATCGCTCCCTGCCTGCCGGCCATGTTCGTGAACAATGGTTTGGCCATCGCGCAGGATCGAAACTACCAGCTTGTGACGGCGGGCAATCCCGCACAGCCGGGCCAGTATATCGTTCTCTACGCGAACGGACTGGGGGCCGTAGACAACCCGCCGCCCTCCGGCGAGCCGACTCCTTCCCAGCCCCTCGCCGCGACGTTGGCATTGCCTACGGTAACGATCGGCGGCGCCGCCGCGCAGGTGCTGTTCAGCGGACTGACGCCAGGCAGCATCGGCCTGTATCAGATCGATGTAGTAGTGCCTACGGCCGCTCCCGCGGGGCTGCAGACCGTGGTGATCGCCCAAAACGGGGTTGACTCGGCGCCCGCTAATCTGCCGGTACAATAGGCAACTCGGAAGGTCCCGTTCAAGCCGCGCAAGGTTCCAGTGTGGCCGTGCGGATCAAGCGCGCATGAACCCCGCACAGGACGTCGAATATCCCCTATAACTGGTATATGCCCCGCTACGCCGCCATCGACATCGGCAGTAACTCCATTCGCATGGCCGCGGCCGAAGTATTGCAGGCGTCCGGCATGCGCGTGCTGGCTTCCGAGCGCGTAGTGACGCGCCTGGGGGAGAGCGTCTTTCGCAACGGCCTGATCGCGCAGGAACCGCTGGAGCTAACCTGTACGGTGCTGGCGCGCATGGCCCAGCAGTACCAAAAGCTAGAGGTCGTGGGTGTGCGCGCGGTAGCCACCAGCGCGGTGCGTGACGCGCGCAACCAGGCCGAGTTCATCGAACGCGCGTCGCTGGCGATCGGCGCCCCGGTGGAGATCATATCCGGACGCGAAGAGTCGCGGCTGATTCACCTGGGAGTGCAGGCGCGATGGCCGCATCCCAATCGGAAATTGCTGATTGTGGATATCGGCGGGGGCAGCGCGGAACTGATCGCCAGCGAAAATGGCACACTGCGCGACTCGTTTTCGAAACCGCTGGGCGCCGTGCGCCTACGCGAGATTTTCCTGCGCAACGATCCGCCCCTGCCGGACGAATTGCACCAGATGCACGAATATATCGAGGAGAAGCTGGCGGGCATCGCCAAGCGCTTCGGCAATACGCAGTGGGACCGCGTCGTCGCCACGGCGGCCACGGCTTCGGCGGTGGTCTGCGCGGTGAACCGCATCCCGCGCACCAAACGGGAACAGGCCGACCGCATGCGCGCGTCCGCCCGCGAGGTGCGGCGCCTCTACAAGAAACTGAGCGTGTTGGATTTGGCGGAACGCCGCAAGGCCACCGGGATCGGACCCAAGCGCGCCGAAATCATCGTGCCGGGGGTCGGCGTGCTGCTCCACGTGCTGGAGGATTTCCGGCTGCCATGCCTGTATTATTCGGCGGCCGGGGTGCGCGACGGCATCATCGCGGATTTACACGCGCGCGGCGTGGGGCGCGAACTCGCGCAGCTCAGCCGCGATCAGCGCAAAGAAGTGGAGCAGATGAGCCGCCGTTATGGCGTGGCGCTGCCGCACGCCCGCAAAGTCGCCGGGTTGGCGCATATGCTGTTTACCGACTTGCACCCGCTGCACCAATTGCCGCCGCATTTCGGCAAGCTGCTCGAAGCCGCCGCCTATCTGCACGATGCCGGCCACTTCGTCTCCGACTCCAACCATCACAAGCATTCCTACTACCTGGTAAACAATTCCGACATGCCCGGATTCACCAATCGCGAACGCGCGCTGATCGCCAATTTGTGCCGGTATCACCGGAAGAGCATGCCTACTCCGGTGCACTCCAACTGGCAGGCGTTGAATGCCGACGACAAGCGCGTGGTCCTGCTGCTGATTCCCTTGCTGCGGCTGGCGGACAACCTGGATGTGAGCCACGAGGAACGCATCGGATCGCTGAGCTGCCACATACGCGACGGGCAAATCGTACTACAGCTTTCGTCCGAGGCCGATATCAGCTTGGAACAATGGGCTGCGGAGCGCTCTGCCGAAGCGTTCCGCCAGGTGTATGGCCGGCCGGTTGTGACGGTGAAAGGATGAGGGATGCTGGGTACGGGGCGCTGGGCGCCGGACTCGCTCTCGTGATGCTCGGCATGCCGGCGTGCCGTAGCGCGGAACCGCATGCGCCCGCGATCGGCGAGGCTTACGCCGGCCCCGCTACACTGGGACTGCGCCGGGACATCCCGTCCCAGTCGCCGGTGGTGGCCACGGTCAAGCATGGCGAACGGCTCGAAATCGTGCAGCGCCGCCGCCGTTTTTTGAAAGTGCGTGCGCCAGCCGGCGCGGAAGGCTGGATCGAAGACCATCTGCTGTTGAGCTCCGCGGAGATCTCTGCGTTGAAGGAAGTCGAGCGGCGCGCTTTGACGCTGCCGTCGCAAGGGGCGGCCAGCACTTATGAGCTGCTGAATGTACACACCGAACCCAATCGCCTTTCGCCCAGCTTCCTGCAAGTAAGGGAAGGCGAAAAAGTGGACGTAGTGGCGCATGCCAGCGCGCTGCGAACGCCGCCCGAACGCAGGCCGCTAATCCCGCCCCGGCCCAAAACGCCGCCGTCCGTTCGCAAACCGGTCGATCCCAAATACCCGCTGCCGCCGATGCCCCCCGCGCCGCAGCTACCGCCAAACTGGAAGGATCTCTCCCGGACGCCGCCCGAAGTGCAACAGGCGATTGCCGATAGCCGGGTTGCTAACCCGGCTCCCAAGGACGACTGGAGCCTGGTGCGAAATGCCAGGGGCGAGAGCGGATGGGTGCTTACCCGCAGGCTGTATATGGCGATCCCCGACGAAGTGGCGCAGTATGCCGAGGGGCATCGCATCACCTCGTATTTCGCGTTGTCGGACGTGCGGGACGGGGAGGCGTCGAAACACAACTGGCTGTGGACCACGATCGGAAGCGGCGACCTTCCATACGATTTCGACAGCTTCCGCGTATTCACCTGGAGCTTGCGGCGTCATCGTTATGAGACGGCCTACATTCAGCGCAATGTGGAGGGCTATTTCCCCGTCCTGGCGCGAGCGGCGGGTTTCTCGGTGTGCGTGGTCGATAAGTCCGGCGCGCGCATGCGGCGCAGCTATTCGTTCATCGCGACGACGGTGCGCTTCACGGGCGAGCAGCCCTGTGAGACGCCCGCTCCCTTATTGCCCGGCGTGGATCTGGCGGAGGCCGCCCCCCATCCGCAACCCTCCGGCCCCACGGCTGAAAGTCGCTCGCCATACGCCCGCCTGAAAGCCTTGGCCAGGAAATGGTTTAGCCAGTAAGACTGGCGGTCGCTCCGCTATTGGCCATCCTTGCGGTACGCGTAACAATGTGTTAAATATATGTTCAAGTCGGACAAAACTTGATCCAACTGAACTCGCGCCGCTGCGCCTGTGAGCGAATGCGCGGGGCATTTCTAATCTGCCAATTTAAGGAAGGCTTCCAGTGGAATCTGCGAACCGCAAACTTATCCGTCCCTCGCTGAACGAGATCAAGGAACAGATCGTGCCGCCGCGCCGGCCGCCGCAAAAGAAGCCCGTGCCCCCCGACCAGACCAACGCCGAGAACTTCTACTACGTAAAGCAGATGCAGACCAAGACTCCGATGGTCTTCGTGCTGAAGGACGGCGAAACTCTGCACGGCGTCATCGAGTGGTACGACAAGTGTTGCTTGAAGGTCAATCGCACCGGAGAGCCCAACGTCCTGCTCTATAAACCCAACATCAAATACATGTACAAAGCGTAAGGACAGGCTGCCAGGAGCCTCCTCCACTGGCTGTTAGATTAGGGCGCGGTTCAGATAGAGCGGCTTCGCATCGCCAAGCGGTATGCACGCCTTTCGGCAGCTTCACGGTAGCGCCGTTGCTCTTCTTCCGTCTCCGGAAGAACCGGCGCAACGGCCACGGGCTTCCCGTCCGGGTCCAGCGCCACAAAGGTTAAGTAGGCCGAGCAGGTATGCTGTTTCCTGCCGGTCATGAGGTCCTCCACCATCACCTTCACGCCGACTTCCATGGAGGTGTGAAACACCCGGTTGACTTGTGAATGCAACACAATCAATTGCCCGATGCGGATGGGGTGCAGGAAATTCATGTGGTCGAACGAGGCGGTTACCACGGGCTTGCGGGCGTGACGCATGGCGGCCATGGCGCCGGCCAGGTCCACCAGGTGCATGACCTTGCCGCCCAGCACGTTGCCCAAGCCGTTGGCGTCGGTCGGCAAGGCCAGTTCCGCATATTCGGACCTGGACTCGCGTACAGGCTTTCCCGAACGGGAGCCGGGGTCGGAATCGGGCGCGCTCATGGGCGGCCGGAATCCCCTTTTCGGCGCAAATAGCCCCGGACATATGCCTGCGCCTGCTGGGTGACGCAGGCATCCGGATGAGCAGTCCGGAAGCCGGCATCGGCGCGCGAATATTCGAGCGGGCCGTGCGCGAACGGCAGATGATCCTTCTCCATCACCCAATAAATGCGGACTAGGCCGTCGCGGTCGTGGGAAATGCCGAATCGCACCGCGTCCGGGCCGTCGGCCGGAACGCGCGCGCACTTCTCTCTCGCGTAGCCGAAATTGCAAAGCTGGTGCACGGTGTGCGGATCCGGCAGCCAGTCCCCGGCTGGCAAGGCGCGGCAAACGCCCGACCACGAATCGCCCAGCGGCATCGGCGGGGTCCGTTTCCCAGTGGCCAGCGGCGTGCGCTCGAGCGGGAAGAAACAAGGACACGCCATTGGCAGGTATGGTAACACAGGGGTATGAGCAACCGGCTGGAAGTTCTGAAGAACATGGTGGCGCAGAATCCGAACGACAGTTTCGCCTGCTACGGTTTGGCTATGGAGTACGCCAACTCGGGCGACCTGGAGAATGCCATCCAGGCCTACCAGGGGCTGTTGGCTGCGAATCCGAACTATTCCGCGGCCTATTATCATGGAGGCCAGACGCTGGAGAAGTTAGGCCGCCGCGAAGACGCCCGCGCGCTCTACCGGAAAGGCATCGAAGCGACTACCCGCATTGGGGATCTCCACACCCGAAGCGAGATTCAGGCGGCGCTTGATTTGTTAACCTAGCCCAAACTTGGCGCAAACCTGGCGCCATAGTTCCGGCCGGGTCAGGCCAACGTCACTGGAACGGGTTCGGAAAGGCCGTCCGCGAAGACGACGGCCACTGCATAGGAGCCCGGCCGCGCACCGGAAGGCAGCATGGCATTTATCTGGCGCAGACCCTGCGCGTCGGGTTTTGAAAGGAACAGGGCCGGCAAATCGTCGCCATCCAGGCAAACCCCGACGGCGTCCCGGGCCGCATCTTCCGGCAAGCCGGAAACCCACAGCGAGATGCAGCTTTGGATACCGGTGTGAATGAGGTTGTGTTCCCAGGTCTTGCCATCCGTCACTATGTCGATGCGAATGCCGGATGCCGCGGAGTGGGCAGCGCGCAGGCGGCGTTGCGTGGGATGAAGATCCACACCGATGCCGACAGGATTTCCCCACGGGCTGTCCGTCGTGCGCAGGGTAACCGCGTGCCAGCCGGGCGCCAATCCGGGCGGCAGCTTGCAGTTCACATGCCAGACGCCGCCGCCGGTATTCTCCAGGAAAACCGGGTGCGAACCATACGGGCCGACACGGGGAAAAACGCCGGCCACGGTAAGATCCGGTTGCGGGCTCTCGAACCAGATCGCTAAGTAATCGTCGTTCGCGGCGGAGAACTCACGACCGCGCGTGACCGCGTTCTCGACCGCAACCAGATAGGGCGCCGGCTTCCGCGGATTTTCAAATTCCGGCCAACGGCGGTAACAGGTGACGTGCGCGCGATGGTCCAGCACGCTTTCCAAATGCACCCGCGCAAACCCGGCGGAGCGGCACATGGCCAGCAGGCAGGCGGCGTTCGGCCCCACCCAGTTATCGAATTGTCCACACAACTCCGTGGTTTCGTAGAACTCCATCACAGGTTTGGCCGCCGGATCGGCGCCGTCGTCGATGACGAAGGACTCCACGCAAACCATGTCTGTCGCCAGTTCGCACACTTTTTCCAGCGCGAGCATGGGATGCTTCAAGTGGTATAGCACACCCAAAAACATAACGATGTCGAAGTATCCGATCTCCGCGGGAGAGAGGCGGCAAACATCGGCGATGCGATATTCGGCCCGCGATCCAAGCAGTTCCCTCGCGATATGGAAACGCTCGACGACGGCGGAATCGATCGCCATCACCCGCGCTCCCCGGCGCTCCAACTCGAAGCTGAACCAGCCGTCCCAGGCGCCGATATCCAGCGCGCGCTTGCCCCGCAAATCGTTCGGAACCGGGAACTGTGCGAGGCGGCGCCGCGAGGCATCCGGACTCTGAAAGCCGGGAATCACGCGCCCATCCGGCAGTTCGATGCTGTGATACCAACCCAGGCGGGCGAGTTCTTCGAGCTTTTCTTTGTTTCGATCCGGCACCGAAAAACCATTATAGGCGGGCCGGCGGTGGCGGCCCGTCGCGGCGCTAACATGGCCGGATGGAGAGTACCTGTTTGTTTTGCCGGATTGCGGCTGGGGAACTGCCTGCGGCCACGGTCTTTGAAGATGAGTCGTCGATGGCCTTTCTGGACCACCGCCCGCTGTTTCCCGGGCATTGCCTGCTGATCCCCAAGACGCATTACGAGACGCTCCTGGATCTGCCTGCGCACCTGATCGGACCTTTATTCGGCAACGCCAGGCTGCTCGCGGGAGCCGTGGAGCGGGCCATGGAAAGCGAAGGCTCTTTCGTGGCAATCAACAACCGGGTGAGCCAGAGCGTACCCCACCTGCACATTCACATTGTGCCGCGCCGCAAGAAAGACGGACTTCGCGGATTCTTCTGGCCGCGGCGGAAATATGAGAGCGCACAAGAAATGGAGAACGTGCGCAGCCGGGTCCGGCAGGCGGCCGGACCCTCATTGTGTCAAATGGGGTCCGCCCCACCTGGGCAATAGCAACTATTGAATATGGATCCGCACCGGGCTGGCAGTTCGGCCATCCGCCGTCAGATCTACGTCCGTCTCACCCATCCCGGCCAGGCTGCGCGGAACTTCGACGGTGACCTCGTCCACTCCGGGGAAATGCCCGGCAGGCCCTGAATAGAGTACCGGCACTTCTTGTCCGGCGATGCGCACGTGCACCTCCGACGCGTCACGTATGCCGGAAGCGTAGAACTGCAGCATCACCTTGTCGAGCGACGCACCCGGATCGACTGGGCCTGCTTCCAGCAGCCGCATGGATTGTGTACCGTCCGCATGGCTCGCGATTACCCGCACGTCGCCGCTATGCAGAACCGGGTCGACTTTGTTGGAACTGCCTGTGTAGACGTTACCGGCCACAGTTCCGATGATCGCCAAACTAGTGGAGGCAGATCCCTGCGAATAGGTGAACTGCGATCTGGCTGTGACGATCGACGCGCTCGCAAAAGGAGCGATGCTGGTGGCGGTGAAAGTGCCTACCGGCAGGGCGATGTTTGCCGAGATATTTATCGTAGCGCCTTCGATTACGACCGCGCCGGTCAATTGGATCGTATTGTAGCCGGCAGGGGGCACCGCCAATGTGAAGGTCGTCTTATCGGTGCTGATTTTGGTGAACGTCGTGAGCAGGTGGGATTTGACTTCTCCCTCCAAAACTAGACCCGAATATTCAGCGTAGTCCGAGCCCGTCTTGATAGGCGCCTTGGTCTCGCAGGCGTAGAGAGTGATGCTGAACGGCTCGCCTGCCAATTCGAGTTTGTCGAGCCCACTGAGTACAGCGGCTCCAAATTCCCCCGAAGCTTGATAGGCAATCGCCGTGCTGTTGCACGTCGCCGCAGCCAAGGTTTCCGCGGCCGCAAAACCGGACACTACGGTCGCCGCTATCGCAATAAAACGTATCTGTATATTCATCAAATCTTTCCTCTCTTTTTGTAGTGTCTCCGCGAACGGAGATGGTACGAGCTTGCGCTAAACGGACGTCCGTGGTCCCCTAAGTAACACTTCTAGCGGCGTGCCCCGGGGGCGCTCCGCCGTTGGCATGACGGTTACTGGATGTGGATGCGCACGGGGCTGGCAGTCTGCCCGTCCGCGGTCAGCAATACGTCGGCTTCTCCGCTCCCGGCCAGACTGCGCGGAATTTCCACAATGACTTCGTCCAATCCCGGAAAGTGGCCGGCCGGGCCGAAATACAGCACCGGCGCCTCTTGTCCCGCAATCCGCACGTGGATTTCGGACGCGTCGCGCACGCCGGATGCGTAGAACTCCAGCATCACCCGTTCCGTCGACGCTCCCGGATCGACTGGCGCTCCCTCTAGCGGCCGCAAGGACTGCGTGCCGTCCATATGCGCCGTAACGACCCGGACGGCGCCGCTATGCAGAGACGGGCTGGTTTTCGCGCCAGGCGGTGTGTAGACGTTGCCAGCCACGGCGCCGATCACCGCCAAGGTAGTAGAGTCGGCGCCCTGCGAATAAATGAAGTAGGACTTCGCGGTCACGACCGAGACGCTCGGAAAAGGAGCGATGCTGGTCGAGGTCAAGGTGCCGCTCGGAATCGCGACGTTGCCGACGATATTGATAGTACCGCCTTCTATCTTTACCGCGCCGCCCAACTGGATCGAGTCCAGGCCGGTAGGCGGCTGCACCAATAACAAACTAGTATTGTCTGCGCGAATATGTGTCGGCGCTTCGAGGAGATAAGATTTGACCTCACCGTTCAATATGAGGCCGGTATATTCCGCATAGTCCGATCCCGTCTTGCTCGGCGCCTCGGACTCGCAGCCATAGAGCGTGACGCTAAACGGACCTCCGGCAAGTTTGAGTTTGTCCGCTCCGCTGACCGGCGTGCTGCCAAACCTTCCTGAAACCTGATAGGCGATCATTGTGCTGGGGCACGCCGCCACCAGCTTTTCGGAGGCGCCAATTCCGGATAATACGGCTACCGCTAGCGCGAGATACTGTACTTTGACGACCATTGAACTCTTCTCCTTTTTGTGCCACCGCGCATGGATACAATATATGAGAGAACCTATCCTGCGCGGCGACCCAGCCGATTCTTGGCAACGCCGACTTGGCGTCCCCAGTTTATGGTTTTGAAGGCGGAACCGGGGCGGCCTGCGTGCAGTTGGCACACAGTCCATAAATCCGCACGGCGGGAGCGTACGAGGGACTCGCCCCGGCTATCGTAGACGTAGGCAAGTACACCTTTCCGTTCGCAATCGTCGGAATCGACCACTTGGTCGGAAACCAATAGTCCGTGCTTGCCCACAACGGAGTGGCTGGGTTGGAGGCGCTGAAGGCGTACAAAGTCCCTTGGACCTGCGAGTTCGCAGCGGTCGTCGGCACGATGGCCCAAACGATTCCATTGCTATTTCCATTGGCGGAAACCGCCAGACCCGCGCCCGGATAATCCTCGGCGGTCAGCGTGCCTTGGGTGGCGTTCGCGTGGAAAAGATTCGTCGAGGGATTGAAGTCCCACATCCGCAGAACATCGCCTTGCGCCCAAACATAGAGCGCCGAGTTACCGGTGGTGCGGCTCCATAAAGCCGGACTATGGAGCTCGTAGCAGCCGGCCAAGCCGGGCCCAGTTCCGCAACCCAAAGTGGTAGCGGTGAAGGTCTGTACGGCGCCCGTGTTCCCCGAGTTGAGTCCGCCCAAGCTCGCGCGGTTCAACACGGACACCACTCCGGTCTTGCCAGCGGCCAGCATGAGGTTCGGAACCGTCGCGTTGGAGCTGGTAAACAGGATGATTCCGCCGTCGCACAGGTCCAGGTCGTCACGGTTCAGCCCACCGTAGTTGAACGGCGTAAAAGAATCCACAACCGCTCCCGAGTTGTTAACCCGCAATACGGATTCTCCCCAGTTGCCTGTGCCGGCGCCACCGAATCCACCGTTACCGGTGGACGCGTAGATTCCCGTGGTATCCAATGCCGGCCCACGGCCCGACATCCAGATTCCCGCGCCTTGTCCGCATTGGTTCGAGGCAGGATTATCGCCGGTACACGCCGGCCCCGTCTGCGTCTCGTTTTGTGTAGTGTTGAAGATCATCAACTGCGAGAACGCGCCGGCCGAGTATGCGTAACCGATCAGCCAGCCGTGGTAGGGGCTGGTTGTCTCCGCTCCGTTGAGGGCGCCGAACGCTATGTAGATGGTCGGGTTGAGAGTGCCTTCCAACAGAGCCGGGCGCTGCAACAGTTCGTTGGCCTTGAAAGGTATGCATGGCGGCGGCACCGTCCCGCCGTTCCATGAAGCGCAGGCCGTGGCTTGAGAATCGGCGCCCGTTCCCGGCACCGCGCCTTGCACTTGGATATTTGTAATCTCGACCCCGGTCAGCAGATTGAGCGCGTGCAGCCGGTACACGGGTATCGCGCTTTCGTAGGTGAACGTCACCACGAAAATCACTTGCAAGTTGAGGTCGATCACGGGTGTGCTCAAAATTCCTACGGTCGGTTGTGAGGTGGTTCCTATCGGAACCGGAGTGCCCAGCGATGCCTGCCACAGCGGAAGCTGCGATGTGTCCGCGTCGAAGGCGTAGACCGAGTTGTTCAACGTCGCGGCAAAAACGACATTGTGAACGGCTCCGTTTATGGTCAGGCTGGGAACGTAAAGAGGCTGCGCGAAGATGTTCGCATCAACGGGCTGGCTGAACAGAAACCCGAAGGAGGCGGCCGTCACGTTGGACGGCGTCAGCGTGGTTTCATTCAGATTGGCGCCGGTCCGGTAATTGTTATATTGCCCCGTCAGCACAGGGGTCTGCGCCCGCGCCGCACGCGGCAAAATCACAGCAAGAAAAGCCGTTAAGAATAACGCCCGATAAAAATTTGGGACAGTTGCACAGCCGCTGCGGCCGTACCCCTGCCTTCGATTCATTCCCAATTCCTCACCCCTTGTTGTAATGGTTCGCCACGGAACCGCTGTTACAGGGCGTTTCCGAGCATGTTGCTAGTATAACCCAGATGTGCCAACTGGCTGAGTACTTTGGTACTGATACTTATAATTAAGGTACGCCGGGTGATTTTCTTATCCAGTCGGGTCTAGAGCTGTAGTTGACCCATAAACCGCATCTCCTTGACGTTGAAGAACTGCTCCAGAAATAGCCGATCGATCTGGGCCACGAATTCGACGCTCTGGTCGTTCCTGGTAATCTCGACGGAACGCGGAAACAGATACACTACCGTGGCCAATCCGGTATTCCCGCGCAGGATTTCGACCCGCGAGGGCTTCAGGTCTTTCTTCCGGTAGCGCTTTAGACAGGCGATTCCCTTAAGCTCCCGCGCCAGATTCCAGCGGCGGGGAACGGGAATGCCGGATACCATAATGGCGTAGTACGCGTCTTCCAGCCCACTTGCCAATGCAGGCGCGGTCTGGCCCGTTCTTCGCTCCGCGGCGCGCACGGGGGCGCTTTCCCATCGCACTGCCACCGCGTCGGGTGTTGGTTTGGCGTGCGTCCGCGCCAAGGCTTCGGCCTCTCTGCGCGGGCCCAACAGACCGAGACCGGCTAAACCGACGCCCTCGCCGATGCCTGCCTCCATGTTCCCGCCGTTCCGGCGCTCGTCGGGACTCAGATCGCGCAGGCGCTGGGGCACGACATGCCGAACCCACGGGGAGTCCGCGAGCACTGCCTGCGCGTCTTCCGCAGTCCACTGTGCAATTGGCTTGGATTTCCAAGCCGGTTCCTCTGCCGGCGAAATCGGCGCGATCAGTAACGCCACCACATAGAGACAGAACCGGCAACATCTTGCCATGCGCCGCATGCAGTACCCTAACCCAATTTATCACGTGCCGTCAGGATAGGACTATGCACGGGTTCCATTGCGCATCGCCGCCACGAACCATCGGCCGGCGTGCACCACGCGCGCGCCGCCAAGTTCCGCGGCCAGTTGCGCGGGCGTGAAGTAGCGCTTGTAGACCCAGTGGCGGGAGCCATCCTGGAGCACGCGTTCTTGCACTTCTTCGGGCTGCACATCCTCGCGCCAGGCCGCGTCGACGAGAAGCACACGCTCGGCCACGCGCCGTCCCTCAGCCAGAAAATCCGCACGCATGGCCCTGTCCAGGTGTCCGTAGAAATGGCATGCCATCAGGCACTCGAACGCGCGCGGGCCAAAGGGCAGCCGCAGCGCATCGCCTTGCAGCACGCGCCCGCCTGGTACACGCGCGCGCGCGATGCGCAGCATTCCGGCGCTCCGGTCCAGGCCGACCACGAGGCCCGCCACATGCTGGGTGAGGAAGCCAGTGCCGCAGGCCACATCCAGCACCGAACGCATGGATAGCGCCCGCAGGCACGTTCGCAAAGTTTCCAGTTCCGCGTGCCAGCCCGGACGGTCGCGCGCGGCGAACAAACCCGCGCCCAAATACCAATCGTCGTATTCCGGCGCGCGCCGCTCGTAGTAGATCCGCTCCGCCTCGTTCATCTTTCTAGCGCTGGAACAGGAACGGCCGGACACGCTCGCGTAATCGGCCGATCTCGCGGGCATTGTGCTTGAGCAGTTCGTGTCCCCAAGTTGTATAGGCTTCTTCGCGGCAATCCTTCGCCAGTTCCATC